>NZ_JBOKRY010000005.1:0-125575 GCF_051972595.1 Simiaoa sp.
GTCTAAGAATAATCTTTCTTTTCTGTTTTGTCAATACTATTTTTAGAAAATTTGTAATTATTCAGAGTCAGATTAATTTTCTCAGAGTTTCGTCGAGTGCTCGTATTCGTAAAAACAGTTTACATCGTCTCAGGCAGTGTGATCACCACCTTGAACAGGTCACCGTCCGTGACGATCTCCATATCGCCCTTCTGCAGCTCCGTCAGGCTCTTGGCAATGGACAGTCCCAGTCCGTTGCCCTCCATATGGCGGGATCTGTCCCCCCTGGTGAACCGCTCTTCCAGTTCCTCTGGTGACATCTCCAGCGGATATGCCGACATATTCCGGAAAATAATTCTGATATTCTGGCTGTCATGCTCTACATTCAGGTAAACACGGCTGCCCTCCTGGGCATATTTGTAAATATTGTTTAACAGATTGTCGAACACCCTCCACAGATGTCTGCCGTCCGCCATGACCTTCACAGTCTCCTCCGGCTGTTTTACGATGGTCTCCAGCTTTTTTTCAGCAAAGCGCTGCTCGTATTCCCCCACCGCCTGTGACAGCAGTACCGACACATCACAGACCTCCGGATGGACCTCCAGATTGCCGGTGGTAGCTTTGGATGCCTCCAACAGATCATCCAGCAGCTTTTTCAGCTTCCTAGACTGACGCAGCAGCACCTCGGCATACTCCGATATATGCTGTTCTCTCTCCTGTGCAGTCTCTGTACCGGCACCGTCTCCGGTATCCTTCGCATCGCCGGACACTTCTTTTCCGATGAGATCCGCATAATTGATAATGGAAGTCAATGGGGTCTTGATGTCATGGGACACATTCGTGATCAGCTCCGTCTTCAGATGTTCACTCTTCATCCTCTGCTCCACGGCTGCGGAAATCCCCTCGCCGATGCGGTTCAGGTTCTCTCCGTGCTCCTTGAAGGACAATACCATATGGGAGGTATCCAGCTTATAATTCAGATCTCCGTCCGCCAATGCTTCACTGCCCTCCTGCAGCTCTTTGCACATCAATGCCACAAAAGTAATCGCACCGCACAGAATAAATTTCTCTATGGCCCAGAAAAAGAGTAATACACCTGTATCGTGATAAAACATCATCAGTCCTAAAAACTCTGCAAGGCAAATCATAAGACACAGAAGTACTGTCCGCCATACCATAGGAATCCCACGGAGCAATTTCACAATACCACGGAAAACTCCCTTGCAGAATCTTCCGAAGAACCGGAACACTCTGTACAGGATCGTATTCTGCCACCATTTTCCCATTTTCAGGCGGATAGCCAGTTCCATGAAGTACAGGGTACACCATATCACCTCTGCTGCAAACAGTACCACCAGCACGATCAGATTGATCATATTTGACAGGTTCACACCCATCCATTCCATTGCCAGGTACAGACCGGTAAAAGCTCCAATGGCAACGACCACTGTATACACATCCAGGTGGATCTCATGGATCGCACTGGGAGTAATACCCTCCCTGCCATTCTTATGTCCGGCACTGCACAGCAGGAAAATAAAGCATAATAATGCCAGTACCGTTCCCACACAGCATACCACCGGGATCACATTCCGGTTATCATAAAGCTGCTCCGCCTGATGATAGATCAGGGCATATTCATCTTCCTTCGGCAGGCTGGAATTCACTGTCAGGATAACCACAATACGCTTGTTACGCTCTGCTAATGCTTCCTCAGCAGCCTCTTCCTGCAGCCGTTCTGTCTCACTTAAGGCATCCTTGATCATCCATTTGGCATATTGTTCCGCCCGTTCAACCGGCACATAGGTCTCTCCACCTAAGGATACGCTGTCCCCCAGATCCAGATATTTCTCCAGATTGCCGGAGGTTAGGGCTTCCTGCTCCGCTGCCGTTATGCTTTCCACGTCAGCCCCGGTATCGACAGATGGCGCAAGTTCCATGATATCAGAGCTTTCAGAGCTTCCATAACTTTCATAGCCATCAGAGGCAGAGGAAGTTTCTGTGTTGATATAGGTGTTATCATTCCTATGCTGCACCTGGGACTCCAGCCGGTAAGTCAGATCATTTGTCTTGTCTACATAATCCTCGTTCTTCCATTCTCCCAGGAATTCATCCGTATCCAGATCGTAGCTCTCCACCTTTACCCAGATGTTCCGCTGCCTACAATAAGCTTCCATGGTCTGCAAGCTCTCATTTTCATACCAGTCGCGTATCCGATACAGATCCTGATTGACCTGCCGGTACAACAGCTGATCATGGATAAACATCATTTTACCGGAGGAATACGCTCCACTATCTGCAAGCATGCAGGTACCATAGAGTCCCAACACCCCCACAATTGCGGCAGCGATCATCAGAACAAATGCCACGACTTTGGCCAGTGTGCTGCCCATCAGGCTGTTTCCTTGTGCCGATGCTTTCTTTTTTTTCTCGGCTTTTTCTCTTTTTTTCCGTTCTCTTTTATTCTCTGATAATGCCGGTTCTACCGTCGTACTCACTGTATTTTCCACCGGATCATCCACTCTGTCCTGTTCTGTGTTCCTGCTGTTTTCTTCCATGTTATCCATATTCCTGTCTCCTTATTTCCCCAAGCTGCTCCGCTCTCCTGCCTGCTCTTATCCCTGCTTCTCACACTTGTAACCCTGTCCCCAGACCACCTTCAGATATCTGGGTTCCGCCGGGTTGATCTCTAACTTTTCCCGCAAATGCCGGATATGCACTGCCACTGTATTCTCGCTGCCAAGCGGCAGATCATTCCAGATCTTCACATAAATCTCTCTCGGAGAAAATACCTGCCCCGGATTCTGCATCAACAGCTTTAAAATATCATATTCCGTAGGAGTCAGTGCTACCGGCTCACCATCCAGCGTCACCCGTTTCTCCTTGTCATCCAGTTCAATTCCTCCGACTTTGATCACATCCGGCCGCACACTTCCGCCCCCCAGCTGCATATAACGCCGCAGCTGGGATTTCACCCTGGCGGAGACTTCGATGGGATTAAACGGCTTCGTGATATAGTCATCCGCTCCTACCGTAAGTCCCAGCACCTTGTCGGAATCCTCACCCTTGGCTGTCAGCAGGATCACCGGAACATTACTCTTCTCCCGGATCCTGATCATTGCCTGTATGCCGTCCAGCTTCGGCATCATAATATCCATCAGTACCAGATGCACCTCATTCGTCTCTACCATATGTACGGCTTCCTCACCGTCAAAAGCCTCTAAAAAATGATAATTGCTGTCATTCAAGTATATCTTTAACGCGTTTACGATATCCTTCTCATCATCACAGATCAATATATTGTACATACTCTCCCTCATTTCTGTGCCGGTGGCTGCAGCCCGGACACTTCCTGCGCAAGGAGCCCTTACGCTGACGGGCATCTGCTTTGTCCGCAGATGTCCCGTTGATGAATTAATTGTAACAGATTAACGATTAATAAAAAACAGGAAAAACCTTTAAGATTTGTTTAAGGATGGCAGTTGCAGAATGTATTTTACAACAGAAAAGCCGTTCACTTCCCGGTAGAGAAAGTGATCGGCTCCAGACTTCGTTGTTACGTATTCTGTATTATTCTGTATTAATTTTTCTTGCTGGAATGCTGTTTTAATTCTTCCAGGGCTTCCTTGAATTTCTCAGAACTCATGGTAGGGTTGGAACGGATCATGTCACGCTGGAAGAAATCGCGTAGGCTGCTGACATTCTCTCTGTCTGCCACGCTTCTGGTGTACTTCTGCCGCAACTCGGCGACCTCGTTCTTCACGCTTTCCAGATACTGGTTGGGAGATTTCTGTGCGGAAGTGCGGAAGCTCTCCAGCTTGCCCTCAATGTTGGACTTCAGATCCTCCACTCTAGTGGTAATACTTGCGGTAAAGTCTTCCTTCTTCTGCGCCAGGCTCTCACTGAAGTCTTCCTTACGGTTCTCCAGATCCTCACTGGTCACAGCAATAATAACATCCAGCCGTTTCTGGATACGAAGCATATCTTCCTTGGCCTTCTCCATTTTCTCCAGTATGTCCCGCAGATCCAGGGCTGCCTTGAAGGACAACGCGAAATCCGCACCGATCAGCGCCGTCAGCACCAGTGTCACCGGAGTGAGGATGCTGTCCGGAATGGACAACACCAGATGTTCAATGGGCTTATGGATAAACTCCGTCATCAGGATCGTCAGACCACCCCATGCCAGCGAGGACCCCAGGCAGATATGTCCCTGGAAATTGAACTTATTCTTGGAATAATCCCAGTATCTGACTTTAAATAATGCCTCCATGGTCACGCCTGTGACATACTCTAACACCGTGGCTCCAATACATCCGGCGATGTAGACCAGCACCAGATTGTCCTGGAATGGCATGGACACCACTAACATCATGATGGCACCGCTGCCGTACAACGGCAGGAAAGGTCCACGCATGAACCCCCTATTAACTAATTTCCTGCTCTTTATGGATACATATGTGGATTCAAAACACCAACCGAAAAAGCAGTAAAAATAAAAGAAAAATAACCATTGAATCGCAGTATAATGATACACTGTTTAACCTCCTTTTGTTCTTCGGTTTTTCCTTACAAGCAAGGTAACTGTCATCTCATGACCGAACCGCTACGGAAATACTTCCCTACGGATATACCTCCGCCTCTATGGCAAGCTTCCCCTTCCTCGTGGCATGGGGCTCACCGCTTATGCGGAATTTACCGTAGCCTCTGGCATTTACCACATCCCCCGCCTCCAGGGGCTTGGAATTATTTTCACAAAGCCTGCCGTTCACATATACCTTTCCCGCCCGGAACAGTTCCAGACAGTCACTTCGGGATTTATTATATACCTTGGCAATGACAGCATCAACACGTGGGCTTGCCACCTGAATGACCTGTTTTAACGTATCTTCCTGCGCAACTTCTGCCGCCGCATCCACCACCTCACACCTCACATGCGTATGTCGGATCTGCTCCAGATTATCACAGATAAATTCCGCAATGGTATCCAGACAGAACAAAAAAGCTTCGCCCTCTCCCGGCAGAATATCGCCGATGGTGCTGCGTTCAATACCCAGGTTCATCAGTGCCCCCAGATAATCCCTGTGGGACAGCTTGTCTGCAAATTTCGCGGATAGAGGTCTGATCCGGATACAGCAGATGGGAAAGGGCTGTTCATAGCCCAGCTCCGCCTCACTGCCAAAGCGAAGTATCTTCCGCTCTGCCTCTTCCCTGCCGCCGTATAAGGTGATCCCTGCGAACTTCACTTCCCGTTCCACCTGCCATAGGGCATCCTGCTCCGCCAGTCCTAAGAATCCGGTAAAGGTGTACTGGTTCTGGTTGTAGGATTTGTCTGCCAGTTCACGGATCCGGTTTTTCAGCTGTTGTATTTCTTTTTCATTTTCCACGGACATTCCCGTACGCCCTTCCTACTGTTCTTACTTTGCTTTTGCAAATGTTACCCTGTTCACATTATCCCAGTGCCACATCCAACATCATCATCAATGCAAAACCAATCGCAAAGGCAATGGTTCCCAGGTTGGAATGTTCTCCCTCACTGGCTTCCGGAATGAGCTCCTCCACGACCACATAGATCATGGCGCCTGCAGCAAATGCCAGCATATACGGAAGGATCGGTGTCACAATACTTGCCAGTGCAATGGCAAGTATTGCGCCCACCGGTTCCACCGCTCCGGACAACACGCCCAGTGCGAAGGATTTGCTCCGCTTGTTGCCCTCACTGCGAAGGGGCAGGGAGATAATAGCTCCCTCCGGGAAATTCTGAATGGCAATACCGATAGCCAGCGTCAGGGCGCCTGCCATGGTAACCGTTCCGTCACCACTCAGCACGCCGGCAAAAATAGCACCACACGCCGCACCCTCGGGGAAATTATGAATGGTCACAGCCAACATCAGCATAGCCGTACGGTTCAGGCTGCTCTTATGTCCCTCCGGAGCCTCACTGCCCACATGCAGATGAGGCACCAGACTATCGATGAACAACAAAAAAACAATACCGATCAAAAAGCCGGTCATTGCGGGAAGAAATGCAAGCTTTCCCATCTCTTCACACATATCCATGGCAGGTATCAGTAAAGACCACACCGAAGCCGCTACCATGACACCGGCAGCGAATCCGGTAAATATTCTCTGTATATTGCCGCCAATCTGCTTTTTCAGGAAAAAGACGCAGGCTGCCCCTGCAGTCGTCCCCAAAAAAGGAATCAGAAGACCGGCTACTATACTCATACTCATGAAACACTCTCCTTTCTCATATTATCTTATGTAACTTTTGCATTTTTCGTATCTTGTCTGTCACAATTAGTTTTCTGCATACTCTGCCTTACACCCCGACATCTAAAACCCGGCCAGATCATTCCCCATGACAGCATACATCAGGAAATTCACACCACACACCAGATGGTAGAAAAATACCGCGATCTCTCCGATCACGAAGATCACCTTCCAGCTCTTCCACCATTCCCGGATATTTTTCACCATAACGATCAGTGTCATCAGGAATACGAAAAACATGCCGTGCATATATCCCCAGGAAAAGTTCGCATGCATCATGCGGAAGCCCTTTTCATAGAAGACTAAGAACATCAAAGTTGCTGCAAGATAATTTAACCATGCAAACCAGTAATACCAGTTCTGCTTTATACTTTTCAGATCAAACAGCAGATTTAAGCAAAGAACGCCTATGGGCAATGCCATCCCCATAATAATACTCAACGGGATACTTTTGGAATAATTACTCCATACTTTAGCGAAACCGATGGCGATCCCGGTCTCCTCTCCCATAGCATTCGTCCCGGTAAAGATCCCGGAGAACTGATACAGCAGGGCTATCCCCGTAGGTATCATGGTCACGCACAGACGAAACGCATTGCGAAAACTTTTCCCACGGCTTACGATCAGCTGCACCAGCAGGATCAGACCGATCAGAGGCACCACCACCATAGTGAAGCTCGGTTTGGTCATGGTCGTCAGCAGGAGGCTGACTGCAAACAATGTACAGTTCTTCCACTGAAAATCCCTCTGATATTCCGACAATACCTTTACCGTCTCAAAAAAGCAGATAATCGCAAAGGGTCTGGTCGCCAGGTAAGTGGCATTCCAGAAAGGATTCGGTGTATAAATGCCCATGCAGCGGTATGCATAATCAAAACCAAAAAATGCCGTATTCTTGGGAGAATACAGATTCGACAGCAGAAACAGAGCAAACACAAGCAGTGTCACCGCAATATCGGTCATGACCTGCTTTTTATGTGACAAAGTTTCATAATGACTGCTTTTATGGATCTCACGGTTCATATAATACTTCGTGATGATCACTGCTGCCAGGTTAAAAAGCGCCGTGGTGACCGCCATTGCTGCCTTCGCTCCGATCAGCCATGCGGATAATCTGGCAGTCCAAAACAGGATCGGATACGGGAATTCATAATTTCCCGCAATGCCTGCCACCTTATTCACATAGTCCGGCATATCCGACTGGAATCCCGGCACCTGGTAGCATTCCATCCAGAACAGATATAACATGACCCCGGTATACAAAAACAGCAGGAAAAGAAATGTCACTTTTCCTGCTGTTGTCTCCCGCAGGTCGCTCTTTATGGGATTCTTTTTCATAGAGCTGATCCTTTCTAATTAAAACTGATCACGGGATCCTTGGGAGCCTTTGCCTTCTCCACGCTGATGGCATGAAGTACGGGGCCCTCTCCCTTATAGTCTGCGAAGTATTCTTTGGCAACCTTCGCTGTCACCTTGACCCATTCCTTCTGCTTCAGGTCTTTCGTGCCCGCATACTCACAGGCATAACCTAAGAATGCCATATCCTCGGCACAGCAGGTCATTGCCATGCGTCCCGGTACGAAATAACCGTCGGGGTATTCCTCGGGCTTTAATACCATGGCAAGAAACTGGATATTTTTACCCGCGTAACGCTCCAGATGATCCATGGAATCCAGATACCAGATGCCGTAGCCCTGGTTGTCCAGTACGATGGGATCCTGGTTCAGATCGTAGGGCAGATCCTCCTCGAAGATCTCGTCGATCTCACCGTTGGAGTCCTCAAAGATCACATCTGCGGCAGGATTGACTGCCTTGATGTTACGCTTGTATACGTTCAGATCCTTGATGCCGTCGCAGCGGTTGAAAATGATCATTTCGGACTTACGGATCATCTCTGCCAACAAAGACTTCATGTTGGTATAGTACATGGGGAAGGTGGAGCCGTCGATGGTCGTGATCTGCTGTTCCACTTTCCAGTACCAGGGAAGCTTCATGTTCTTGAAGTTCCACATGCCGTTATACTCGATAATGATGCGGGCGGGCTTATACTGCTTCTCCAGTTCGATCAGATGATTCGGATTGAACTCCTCTTCCTCTTCGATCAGCACCACATCCGTACGGCTTTTTTTAAGCAGTGCGGGATCGTACTCATTCTCGCCCTCTTCGCAGAGGATGAGCAGGGTCCTGCCCTTGATCTGGAAATACGGCTGTCCTAACGTAAATGTGATAAATTCCGTCTTACCGCTCTCCAGAAACCCATTTATGATATAAACCGGTTTTGTCATAATTCATACCTTTCTCTATTTATCCTACTGTTCCTGCTACATGCAAAATATGTCCTGCCAACTTACTTGCGGAACAATTCTGCCAGCTTGTCCTCGTCCAGTTTGGAACCGATGACACATATCTTACCCGTGACTTCCGGCTTACCGCTTCTGATGTCATGTTCTTCGGGAACATAATCGTAATATACCCAGGTTCCGTCAGGAGCGGGTACCATACCCTTGGCACGCAGGATAGCACCGTACTCTCCGCTGTCCAGAGCGGTAAGGATCTTCTCGATGTCCTCTGCGCTGTAAGTGTTGGGTGTCTCAATACCCCAGCTGGTGAACACTTCGTCTGCATGATGGTGATGATGGTGGTCATGGTCATGACAACCGCAGGTGCAGTTCTCGTCATGTTCATGATGATGCTCATGGTCATGGTCTTCGTCATGATCGTGATGATGGTGATGCTCATGCTCGTCCTCATCATGGTCATGATGGTGGTGATGTTCGTGCTCGTCCTCATCATGGTCGTGATGATGGTGATGCTCGTGTTCGTCCTCATCGTCATCATCGTGATGATGTCCGCAGCAACACTCGTGATCATGGTCATCGTGATCATGGTCGTGATGATGATGTTCGTGGTCATGATCGTGACCGCAGCACTCATCCTCATCGTGATCGTCATGGATGTGCTCTAGCATTTCCTTCATCATATCTTCCAGCTTGTCAGCACCTTCGATGGTCCCTAGTACTTCCTTGCCGTCCAGCTGCGCTAACGGTGTGGTGATGATGGTTGCCTTGTCATTATGCTCACGGATCATCTCCACGCAGGCATTCAGCTTCGCCTGGTCTACCTTATCGGTTCTGCTTAAGATAATGGTTCCGGCGTATTCGATCTGGTTGCTGAAGAATTCGCCGAAGTTCTTCATATACATCTTGCACTTGGATGCATCTACCACTGCTACTGCACTGTTGATCTCCACATCCAGGTCACCTGCCACATTCTCCACAGCCTTCAGGACATCGGACAGCTTGCCGACACCGGAGGGCTCGATCAGAATACGCTCGGGAGCGTAGGTGCTGATAACTTCCTTCAGGGAAGTACCGAAGTCGCCTACCAGAGAGCAACAGATACAACCGGAATTCATCTCCTTGATCTCGATACCGGCTTCTTTTAAAAATCCGCCGTCGATACCGATCTCACCGAATTCATTCTCGATCAGAACGGTCTTACTGCCGTCCAATGCTTCCTTTAATAACTTTTTGATCAGGGTGGTCTTACCGGCACCCAGGAAACCGGATACTACATCTATTTTCGTCATTGTGTTTTCCTCCAATCTGGGCTTAAAAACCCATCCTTTTTATTTTCTATCATATTTCACGGATTGTCAAGTCCTGCCCGCTCGCTCTCAATGATACTGTAAGGAACCACAGCCACTTTTCCTTCTTCATCCGCGCCGCACAGGATCCCTAAGAATACTCCGTCCTCCGTGAAGGCACCTCCGCCCGACATTCCGGGCTCCATCAGTCCCTGCAGCAGAAGCATGTACTGTGTAAAATCCTCCACATAAATCCAGGGCTCCACCACAAAAGCATAGACCGGCTGCCCCGAAGTGCCGCCATACATCCATACATCCTCATAGACTTCCAGCGCATCAAAGGCGTTCCGGTCCGTATCTGCCACAAGGCAGGATTCCCACGTACTTTCCGTAAGGTCTGCCTTATCCACCCATAGAAATGCCAGATCACAGTTCTTAGCTTTCACGATGCCGGAAGCTGCGACGACCGTTTCATCGGGAAAAGTCACCAGAAGCTCACCGGTATCATGCTCCAGCACATGCCCTGCCGTCACGATCAGCATAGACTCCTCATTCTCATCATAGATCACACCACTGCCTTGCAGATCACCTGCCCGGACACCCACCAGAGACTGAAATACCCGCAGATCCGTCTCCGTCAGCTTCTGCGGGATCTCCTCCGGGATCTCGAACTTAGTGATATCCGGCAGAATTCCTTCCTCCGTATAAGAAGCACTTTCTGTTTCTTCGGCAGTCGCAGTATCCTGCTGCTTTGCCCCACAGCCCGTAAGCAGCAGTGCGCAGCTCACAATAAGGCTCATACCGATCCTGCTAATAAGAAATTTTCTCATTTATGATTTTCCTCTACGCATGTTACCGTTTCCTATAACCAAACAGCGGACCGCATTACGCAGTCCGCCATTCCTCGAGAAATGTAAGCAAAAAATAAGCCGAGTTCTGTATATGACGATCATCTATCTAGTACGACTGTCACCAGCCGCATCAAGCGACCTACCTGAAAGCAGACCGGGCCGGTCTATCGCTCTCTATTTGGTCTTGCTTCGGATGGGGTTTACATGGCTCCGTCTGTTACCAGCCGGACGGTAGTCTCTTACACTGCCTTTCCACCCTTACCGGCATAAAGCCGGCGGTATATTTCTGTTGCACTAGCCTTGGAGTCACCTCCACCAGACGTTATCTGGCATCCTGCCCTGTGAAGCCCGGACTTTCCTCACCTGCATAAAGCAGCCGCGATCATCTATTTTACTTACACTTGTTCGATTATATCTTTTCCCCGGCAAAAAAGCAAGCAGTTTATGCCACCCGGCGTAACTCTGTCCCTTTTTTCCGCTCTCCTGTCTGCTTTCTGTTGCCCAAAACGTTTCTAAGACTCCGGATCATCTGACAATATCCGGTGACTGCCATCGGATACATAACCACATAATAAGGAAAAATATAGCGTGCCTTGGCTTCCCACAGGATACTGAATAAAAAGCCTCCGATCAACGTCACTGCCAGCATATGCTGCAACATATTTCCATCCTTTTTCACTGCGAAGCAGAAATAGAGAAGCATTCCAAAATACAGTAAAAATTGCATCTTGTCACAGATAAGAAATATCGGATAAAAAAGTTCTCCTCCCACCGTGATCTTCCCCGCAGTGCTGTCCGGATCCGGTCGGTACTCCTCCCTGAAATTCGTGGTAAAAAACAGGGACTGATACAACGGTTCATTCCACTGTGATAATATTTTTTCCCGGAAAAAGTTCCAGGTATACCCCGGGGATCCCGCAAAAGTATGTAATCTTTCACGGATATCTTCCCTCGTCTGCGCCTCCACACTGCCGGCATCCTGTCCCACTTCCTTATACAGTGTCAGCGGGTAATCATAATACCAGCCATATCTGCCCTGATTCTCCTGAAGTCCCATGGAAATCCATGAGGTCACCGGCAGGCCTGCACTGCGTTCGTAGCCAGAACGGACCTCGTACATTTTATAGATTCCCTGATAAGACAACAACGGAAGGATCACCACAAGTCCCGCAAAAAGACATGCCCATCGATCTCTCTGCACCACGCCCCACACTGCAAGTACCAGAGCAAGGGCAAGTAACAGGATCAGGAAATTTTTCCTTACCAGCATTCCCAAAACCGCCATCGGCAGTATACTGATCAGCCATCCTTTTTTCCTGCGGTTCCCATAACATAAAAGCATCCATCCCACTGCCAGGGAACAGAAAATGCTTAAGAGTTCTCCGTATACCCAGCTGGTATAAAAGATCAAGGGAAAGCAGGCTGCCATCAGCAGGCAATACAAGATCTGTTCTGCCCACTCTCCACCCAGCTCTCTCACAGTCAGATATCCCAGGATAACAATTCCGCCAAGGCAGAGAACATTGAGCTTCTGCCATTGATAGAATTCCGTGGTTCCGGTGATTTTGAAAAAAAGTTCCAGAATTGCCGTAAATCCCAGCTGATGCGGATAGATTCCGCAGTAGCCGTCCGGAAGTATGGAGCTGTAATTTCCCTCTGCAAAAGACAGTGCTGCTACATAGGCATACAGCTGATCTCCCTCCGGGGGACGTACGATGGCACTGATCCACCAGTGACCGGCGATGCACATCCATAAAGTCACCATTGTTAATAGACCTATGGATGACCACAGTAAAAACTTTGGTCGGTTACTTAACCGCCGTCCTGCCATGCGAAAGCCCGCGTATATGAGAAGAACTACAATCACACAAAAAAAGTTCTGCCCCATGGAATCCCTGATGTTCACCGGGAATTCTCCCACCGCCGGATCCATGTACTGCGTGTAGCGAAGCGCATACCAGGACAAGAACAGAAAAATCCCTGCCCCTGTCAGACGCACGACCCATACCGCTATGCTGTTGATAACATTGCCCGCCCTCTTCTTTGTCATTGGCCACTATCCCTTATACTAGTTTGTAAACTATTCAGAACCACATTCGCAAAATCGCATCTGACGATGCTTACTTTTTGCTCATGTGGTTACTTCGTCGCATCAATTCTGCCGCACAGTCTTACGAATGCAAGCATTCGACGCCTGTCAGCAGAATTGCGCTACTCTGAATAGTTTACACGTTGAAGCAGCTTCCGCCTACGAACTCTCTGCACAGAGAATTGTTCGGGAGGCTTTCGCTGGTCACACCCAGGAAATACTCTAAAAACTTTAACAGTCTCTTGGCTTCGTAATATTCCGGTTCTCCCTTGTCGATCTGGAACAGCAGCGGTTCTGCGAACTGCTTTAATACCGCCAGTTCATAGATCAGCACGGAATTGAACATCGCATCCGCATCCTCCTGGAACGGGAAGATGTTCTGCTCTTCGCCCCGGCGTACAGAAGCCCACATATCGATGGTGCGTCTCGCATCCGCACCTCTGGTCCTTGCATCTCTGACCATACGGCGGAGAAGTCTTCCGTCCGTAGTCGGGATCCGGTTATGCTCATCAATGTTAATATTGGTCAACGCACTGATATAGATCTTGTATTTACTCTCCTCGGGAAGCGCATAGGATGTCTTCTCATTCAGGCCGTGGATACCTTCGATGACCAGAATATCATCGGGTCCCAGCTGTTTGAAATTGCCCTTATACTCCCTTTTTCCGGTCTTGAAGTTAAAGGAAGGCAGTTCCACACGCTCGCCGGCCAACAGTCTGCACATGTCGTCATTGAACTGCTTTACATCGATTGCTTCCAGACATTCAAAATTATAGTCTCCGTTTTCATCCCTGGGGGTAAATTCTCTGTTTACAAAATAATCGTCCAGTCCGATGGGATGGGGCGTCTTGCCCAGCGTCTTTAACTGAATGGACAGTCTGTGGGAGAAGCTGGTCTTGCCGGAAGAGGAAGGTCCCGCGATCATAACGAACTTCACACCACCCCTGCCTGCGATATCCTTGGCAATCTCGCCGATCTTGCGCTCCTGCTCCGCTTCCTGTACCAGGATCAGCTCGCTTAGAGAGCCACGACAGATCTGGTCATTTAAGTCTCCTACGGTCTCGATGCCGATTTTTTTGCACCACTCTTCCGATTCCTTCAGTGTCCGGAACAGCATTTTCCGCTCCACAAAAGGTTTTACATTCGTGGGATCCAGCTTATCCGGCAGTAACAGCATAAAGCCCTCGTCATACGCGATGACATCAAACCATTTTACATAGCCTGCATTGGGCAGCATATAACCGTAATAATAATCATAATAGCCATCCATCTCATAGATGTTCACAAAAGAGCCTCTGCGGTAACGGAACAGCTTTTCCTTATCCTTCATGCCCTCTGTGTGAAACAGTTCCATGGCATTATCCAGTGCATAAGATCTTTTTAAAAAAGGTGTCTTTGCCGCCACCAGTTCCCGCATCCTGTCTTGGATCTTCGCAGCGTTGTCCGCAGTCGAAGCGATCTGTCCCCTGGGGGAGATATAGGATCCGTTGCCCACTGCGAACTCTACTCTGCAGTTCTGCGCCGCCTCTCTGCCATAGACATCAAATACGGCTTTCAAAAAAAGCATGGTGGCAGAGCGCACATAGGTCTTATTCCCCACGTTGTCTTTCAATGTAAAAAAGGTGATCTCACAATCCCTCGTCAGCTTTTTGAACAGTTCTCTGATCTTGCCGTCTCTTGCTGCCAGTGCGATCAGATTATCGTACTCCTTCTGGTAATCATTGGCTACATCTTCGTAGGTAGCCCCCTGAGGATATTGTCTCTCTTCACCGTTTACCTTCACTGTGATCATTTTTCTCACCCTGTCCTTTTGTAATCTCTTTTTGCAGGTCTTATTATCTAAATGCAATCCGGTTCCTTACCATTATCATACCACTCCAGTGCCCGGGTAAGCAGCGCGGTCTCCTCCGCGATCTCCTGTCTGCGCCGCATCGTTTTGGGATTCGCTGCATCCGCTTCTCTCTCCATCCGCTTCGCGATTTTTCTATGTTCCGCAAGCTGCCATTCTACATAATTCAAAAGCAGCGGACTCTTACGGGACAGCAGTATCGGACCAAACTGCCCGGTCAGCCCGGATGCAGCGTCATCCGCTTTCCAGGACTCTCGCACCTGTGCTCTCACCGCATTCTCCGACATCTCGCCCAGCCAGCGCACCTTCATCATAAAATAATATTTTCCTTCTTCGTAGATGATATTCTCATCCAACAGAAGATATCCCTCTTCCATCAGGAATGCCCGAAAATGTGGGATCTCCGACTGAGGCTGTAAGATCAGTTCCCGAAACTCTTTCGCCTGTTCTCTTCCTTCGGTAAGAATCTTCTCCATGAGAGGTCCACCCATGCCGGCGCAGATCATCCCGGCAGCCTCTCCGGTCTTCAGGCTGTGCAGACCGTCAGAAAGTCTTGTCTCTATCCTGTCCTCCAGTCCGTACTCCCTGATATGCTCTCTGGCATGTTCTAACGGTCCGGACCTTACATCCATGGCGATCACTCTCGGGCAAATGCCCTTCTGCACCAGATAGACAGATACAAAACCATGGTCACACCCCACATCTGTTATCACAGTGCCGGGAGTGACCATGTCTGTTAATGCCTGCATTCGATTGGATAATATAACTTCCGCCATTAATCCAGATAATCCTTCAGCTTGCGGCTGCGGCTGGGATGACGTAATTTTCTAAGTGCTTTTGCTTCGATCTGACGAATACGCTCACGGGTAACGTTGAATTCCTTACCCACTTCTTCCAGGGTGCGGGCACGTCCGTCATCCAGACCGAAACGAAGTCTGAGTACCTTCTGCTCTCTCTCTGTCAGAGTACCGAGCACCTCCACCAGCTGCTCTTTTAACAGAGTAAATGCTGCTGCATCGGAAGGAACGGGCACATTGTCGTCCTGAATAAAGTCACCTAAGTGGCTGTCTTCCTCTTCACCGATAGGAGTCTCTAAGGATACCGGCTCCTGGCTGATCTTTAAGATCTCACGCACTCTGTCTACCGGCATGTTCATCTCTGCTGCGATCTCTTCGGGAGTCGGTTCTCTTCCCAGCTCCTGCAGCAGCTGTCTGCTCACGCGGATCAATTTGTTGATGGTCTCTACCATATGCACGGGGATACGGATGGTTCTAGCCTGATCAGCAATGGCTCTGGTGATAGCCTGACGGATCCACCATGTCGCATAGGTGGAGAATTTATATCCCTTACGATAATCGAATTTCTCTACTGCCTTGATCAGACCTAAGTTACCTTCCTGGATCAGATCAAGGAACAGCATTCCACGACCCACATATCTCTTGGCAATGCTTACCACCAGACGTAAATTGGCCTCTGCCAGGCGCTTTTTCGCCTCCTGGTCGCCCTCTTCCATTCTCTGTGCCAGTTCGATCTCTTCCTCAGCACTTAACAGAGGAACCTTACCGATCTCCTTCAGATACATACGGACAGGATCCTCAATGCTGACGCCTTCCGGTACGGACAGATCAATGTTCTCCACATCCACTTCGTCCTCATCGGTCAGAATGATCTCTTCGTCATCCACATCATCGTCATCGGTAATCCGCAGTACATCTACGTTGTTCTGGTCCAGATACTCCAGAACTTTCTCCATCTGTTCCTCTTCCAGAGGCATGTCCGCGAAGAAGTCACTGATTTCCTGATACTCCAGCACATTCTTTTTCTTTTTTGCCATATTCAGGAGCTCTTTTATCTTCTCCGCAAATTTTGCCTGTGTGTTTTCATCCATTTTCGTGGTTCCATCCTTTCATTGCCATTATTTATAGCCATATTTCGTATTTTTTATAACTATCTGGAAACATAAATCCCATTATTCCAGGGAAATATGGGTCCTTTGTAATTCTTCCAGTGCTTTTTTGCCCTTCACTGCCTGCATGACTGCATTGACATCGTTTCCCAGATTGGTCATGCAATACTGGTAACTGTTGCGTTTGACGGCCAGTAGTATATCGTGAAAAGCTCTTTCTCTCTCCTGTCTTGTGGATAATTCGGGAAGTGTGGTGTGGAAAAGCTCCGCCGCCTGCCTCTGTTCCTCTTCATCCTCAAACATACTGATGATTCCCGCCGGCTGGAACTGTCCACTGTCTAACTCCGCGAACATTCTCTCTGCCACCTTCCGGTACAATTCCTCGGTAAAATCCTCCGGTGAAATATATTTCCGTACAATGGTATACAGGGAAGGATCATCGCTGATCCAGGTGATCAGAAGCCTTTGGGACCGCCTTCCGTTCTCCGCCGGATCGCTTTTATTCTGCACACCGCTTCTGGGACGCTGAATCGGCTTGGCTAATCCTGTCTGGGATGCATAGCCTACGACCATCTTCCGAAGGTCATCCGGGCGGATCATGTATTTCTCGGCGATCGCCTGCAGGTAATTCTCCCGTTCCAGGTCTTCCGAGAACTCACACAGCTTCTGTGCGATCTCTCTGTGGAACTTCGTCCTCTGTTCCGGGTCGCTCTGATCGTATTGTTCGCTTAAGATACGGATCTCGAAATAAAAACTGTTCTCCGCCTGATCGATGCGCTCCTGAAAAGCTTCTTTGCCCAGATTTTTAATAAATTCATCCGGGTCCTTGTAGGGCCGCATGTTGATGACCTTACCGGTAAGTCCCGCTTCTCTTAAGATGCCGATACCCCGAAGCGCTGCCTTGGTCCCGGCACCGTCGCTGTCGTAGGCTAACAGGATATTTTCCGCATAGCGGTGCAGGAGATTTGCCTGCTCCACCGTAAATGCCGTTCCCAGGGATGCCACTGCCTGAGTGAAGCCCGCCTGGTGCATGGCGATCACATCCATATAACCCTCGCACAGGATGATATTGCCTGTCCTGGCGGTTCTTGCGAAATTCAGTCCGTAGAGGTTCCGCCTCTTATCGAAGATCATGGTCTCCGGGGAGTTCAGGTATTTCGGTTCCCCATCTCCCATGACTCTGCCGCCGAAGCCGATGACTCTGTGGTTAATGTCCTGTATGGGGAACATGACACGATTCCAGAACTGACTGCGCAGTCCCCGCTGTTCGGAAAACATTGCCAGTCCGGAATCCTTGATCTCTTCGTCCGTAAATCCTTTTTTCCGCAGATACTGTACCACCTGCTCGCCGTTTTTCCCGGCATAGCCCAGTCCGAAATGGTGCATGGTCTCATCGGTGAGTTTTCGCTCTGTCAGATACCGCATTCCCACTTCACCACGGGGATCACGTAACATATAGTAAAAATATTTCGCCGCTTCTTTGTTAACTTCCAGCAGGCGCATGCGCTTGCCTGCCTTTTTCTTCTGTTCCGGCGTCTCCTCTACCTCGGGGAGCTTTACCCCGGCGCGGTCTGCCAGGATCTTGATTGCCTCCGGAAAAGTATCGTTTTCATACTTCATGAGAAACGTATATACATTTCCACTGGCATGGCATCCGAAGCAATAATACATCTGCTTATTGGACGACACCGAAAAAGAAGGTGTTTTTTCGTTATGAAAAGGACAGCAGCCCCAATAGTTGCTTCCCTTTTTTTTCAATGAGACATAGCCGGAGATCACATCCACGATGTCATTCCTGGCTCTGACTTCTTCTACCAGTTCTTCGGGGTAATACACGTTTTTAACTCCTATTTTGTCTTGTGCCTATCGCTGCCAGGACTTGGGTATGTAGATATCTTCATATACCGCAATGGCAAAACGGTCTGTCATAGCTCCCACATAATCGCAGACGACCTTTTCTCTGGGTTCTCCCACGGAGAGGAGGTTCAGATACTCTTCCGGCAGATCATCTAAATTTTTCAAGAAATGCTGGTACAAGGTCTCCATCAGCATTTCTGCTTTTCCTTCTTCGCTCTTTGCCACCGGATTCTTATAAACTCTCTCAAACATGAACTGTCTGATCTTCGTCATGGCATCCGCCACAGGCTCCGACATCAGAATATCATTTTTGTCCATGCTGTTAGTCACGATATCATGAATAAAATGATCCAGTCTCTCGGTTGGACTGCTGCCGATCACTTCACAGATCTCCTTAGGTACATCCGCTTCCGTGAGGATTCCTCCGCGGATAGCATCGTCCATATCGTGATGAATGTAGGCAATTTTATCGGAAAGTCTGACGATCTTGCCTTCCAGGGTGTGGGGTTTGCCGATGGTCTGGTGGTTTCTTATACCGTCACGCACCTCGTAGGTCAGATTCAGTCCCTTGCCGTCCTTCTCCAGGATATCCACCGTGCGGACACTCTGCTCGGCATGTTCAAATCCAAACGGGCATACTCTGTTTAACGCACGTTCCCCGGCATGTCCGAATGGCGTGTGCCCCAGATCATGTCCCAGTGCAATGGCTTCCACCAGGTCCTCATTCAGTTTCAGTGCCTTGGCTATGGTTCTGGCCGTCTGGGATACCTCCAGCGTATGCGTCAGTCTCGTGCGGTAATGATCGCCTTCGGGCGTTAAGAATACCTGTGTCTTATCCTTCAACCTGCGGAATGCCTTGCAATGGATAATACGGTCTCTGTCTCTCTGGAATACCGGACGGATATCACACTGTTCCTCCGGTCGCAGACGCCCTTTGGAGTTCACACTCAATGATGCATACGGACTTAAATAATCCTTTTCCCACTGTTCCAAGCTTTCTCTGATCGTCATAGTTCCTCCTGCCCCTACTTCTAATATTCTGTGCCTGTCCGAAAAATCCTTTTTATATCAAAAGATTTTTTATCTGCACACGGAATAGATGAATTCCGCGTTTTTATCCATCGCTTCGTTGGCTTTTTTGAAGGGTGACATCTGGAATACATGCCACATTCCCGGAAAACGGTCGATGTGGGCGGATACTCCGGCTTTGATGAGGTTCTTATATAACCGCAGGGAATCGTCTAACAGGATCTCATTCTCTCCCACCTGGATATATACGGGCGGGAATCCGTGAAAATCTCCGTACAGTGGGGAAATATAAGGATCCGTCAGATCCATGGCCGGTGCATAGGCCTTTGTCATGCGGTCAATATACTCCTTATCCAGTACCGGATCCAGTTCCGCTTTGGTCTGAAAAGTCTTGCCTTCGCCGGTGAGATCCGTCCATGGGGACATCAACACGATTCCCCTCGGAAGCAGACGCTCCTGCTCTTTTATTTTTAACACCAGAGAAAGTGCCAGGTTGCCTCCGGCGGAATCCCCGGTAACGATCACATCTCTGGCTCCGTATCCCAAAAGCATCAGATAATTCCAGGCTTTCATGGCATCCTCCGTAGCTGCCGGATAAGGATGTTCCGGCGCCAGGCGATAGTCAAAACACAATACATCCATGGAGGTCCCCGCTGCCAGTTTGGAAGTCAGGGTTCTGGCATAGACACTGCTGCCCGTGGAATATCCGCCACCGTGACAGTGCAGGATCACATATTTTTTCATATGGGCGCGGTTCACACTGACCCACTCCGCTTCCATACCTTCGATCTCCACCGGACGGTACTGCATTTCTCTGCTGTTCCCTAACAGTTCACCAATGTGATCCTGGGACTGTCTGTGTTTCTCCAGATCCGGATTCTCCACAAAACCGTGGACTCTGCGGATCAGCTGCATTAAATTCTGATTGTTCTTCTCACTGTTTTTTCCTACCAGTGCCATAAATTCCTCCTGTTAAAATATTTGATAACGATTCAGCACCTCAATTCGCAAAATCGCAGTTCATGGCTCTGAACAGTTATTAAAAATGCAATCTCCGACGTACCGCATTACGCAGTCTTCTTCGGGATAAAAGAGTTGCAATGGTAATATCCACGATCACGCAGACCGTCAGTACAATAGCTGACCAGCCAAGCATGATCTCCTGTCTTAAGTAACGATCGATCAGCAGTTCCAGTCCCACACACAAGACGGCGATTCCCGAGATCAGATACAACGCTCCCGTAAGGAAAGACATCGGAAGTCTCCGGATACATAAGGTCACCGCTTCCACCACCGCTGTCACCAACAGTACAATCGGAAGGCCCAGTCCATAGAACCAGCCGTTATGTCCCGTCAGATAAGTCAGCAGATACAGATATACGACCACTGCCACGCCGTCTAACAGAATCGACAGATAGATTGGCTGTCTCGTATAAATGACCACCGGGATCATGATCACCCACAGCACCAGAAATACTCCGATCACAGCTAAGGACCACAGGTTGCTTTGGAACACAAAAGCGTTCAGCAGGCCACAGGTGGCTGCAGTCGCCAGTACGATAACCGTCAGCAGCACCCCTAAGTCTTTTCTTTTTACCACTTCCACCTGCCCTTTTTCCTTTGGAAATGGAGACGGCTGCGTCGCAGGTTCCGGTGCTTTGGGGTTATAGACCGGGGTATCGCACAGCGGGCACTTTGTCGCCGAAGCGTCCAGTTCCACGCCGCAATTTACACAATATGACATAAGCATTTCCTTTCTAACCGGAAGAATTACCGGTTACTCTCAATTTTCACATGAATGCCATCCTGTACCAGCTTGCGGAAAAACAATCGTTCCACGTCCGTCTCGGCAATACTGCTGGCAAAATTGATGGTCAGGATATCTTCAAAGCTTGCAATGGCACAGTTCGTTCTCGTAGAAAAAGGCTGTCCCATATAAATATCAAACCGCTCAATATAGGGCTTCATAGTCTCCGGCACTTTTAATGCCCCCATGTTGGTCAGACCCGCCGAAGAGTTCTTATCCTGGATCTTCGTATAGAACTGCCGGACCACCAGATCCTTGATAAACAGCGGCACAATGCGGATGAAAGGATTCCTCTGGGTCTCCGCGTTGGTGGTGATGTCGCCCCGCAACAGCTTTTCATTCAGATAATAGCGCATATAGTTATGCACCTGCGTCACGATCTCCTCAAAAGTATACTCTCCCAGTCTCGGATCGACCCCCGGATAAATCATGGTGATAAAGTTCCGCAGGGTTTTCGACGGGAAAAAGCGCCGCAGATTCACCGGCATGGCAATCTTCACCGGGCGAAGTTTCAAGTGCCACTCGCTCTCCTGCTTCTGCATCAAGGCATAGAGTAACACAGCATTTAGATATTCCGTAATAGTGGCATTATAGCTTTTCGCCACTTTCATGACCTCCGCCACCGACATAATACCGTCTATGATATTCAGGGTGTAAAAAGGTTCCTTCGTCCCCCGGACGCGGTAAGTCTTCTCTCCCGGTCTGGGTGGACATACCTTGGCGTTGGCATATTTCATGTAGGCGTCTTCCAGTTCTCCCGGATCCGGTGTTCCTAAAATATCCAGCACAAAACCACCGTTTTCGATCTCCGCATGCCCTTTCAGGCGCAGATAGGTGGCCGTCAGAGTCTGTAACACACACATGCCTCCGGTACCGTCTCCAAGACTATGATGCGCCTCCAGTGCGATCCGGTTACGATAATAATAGATCCTTACCAGATAACGATTGTTGGCTTTAAAATACATGGGCTGGCAGGGATTTTTTACATCCTCCTGCACAAAAGGTCCCGGGCGGTCATTCGGCTCCAAGTATCTCCAGAATACCCCTTTCCGGATGGCTGCCTTATACGTGGGGAAACGGGGCATGGTCAGATTCACCGCACGCTGCAGCATCTCGGGATCGATTTCTTCCTTAAGCAGAACGGACAACCGGTACACCGAAGAAAAATCTCTTCGCTGCAAAGTAGGATATACGATAGCGGACAGATCCAGCTTGTACCAGTCCTTGCGCACTTTCGACGCTCTGTCTGTTTTTAGCCTGTCCCTTTTACTGGTTGCCATACTTTTCACCTCTTCCCTGATTTCTTATAATATTCTTATAGGATGATGTCGGGGTCAAAAGCCCCCGACTTTGATGCCTACGAATTGCTTCGTGCTACGCACTCTCACAATTCTACCCAATATTCGCATATCGTGGGATTATCATCCCACTTTTATGCTCATATCGGGGCGGGTCCTAAGGTCTTTCACCCACCTATGAGCAAGCTCATGTGGGCTTAGACCTTTTGACCCTGGCATCATAAGATTCCGAATACAACAAAGGCGGCAACCTTTCGGTCACCGCCATGTGATGCAGAAAGAGGGACTTGAACCCTCATGGTATCACTACCACACGGACCTGAACCGTGCGCGTCTGCCAATTCCGCCATTTCTGCGAACAAGATGTATCTTACAGTATTTTGTTATAAATGTCAACACTATTTTTCAAATAATTTGAAAAATAATCCCAAAAGTCCGGGAATAAGAATGTTGGGAAAAACAAAAGCGGTAATCTTATGATCACCGCTTTGCAATGCAGAAAGAGGGACTTGAACCCTCATGGTATCACTACCACACGGACCTGAACCGTGCGCGTCTGCCAATTCCGCCATTTCTGCGAACAAGTGTATCTTACACCACTCTGCGCCAAATGTCAACATTATTTTTCAAATAATTTAAAAAATATATAAAATAGTGAATATATTACATATAAGAGCTGAACAGGTTACCTGCATTATAAAGACCGGTATATCCTGCGCTTCCGGTGTACAGACTGCTTCTGGAAGATGCATGATCTGCTGCAAAATTGATCATGGAGCTCTGTGCGGATACACGGTAGCCGTAGGAGCCATTTCCCTGGAACAAATTCTTTACAGCAGACATATCCGCTTTCATAAAAGCATCCTTGTCCAGTGATAAGGTGCCGTCATTTTTCATGGTGATACCAATCTTCGCCAGCTGTTTACTGTTGGCAATGGTAGTGTTCCCAAGAGATTCCGCGCGGTTATTTACTGTGGTATCGCTCACATCATCCACAGCAGCCATCACGCTATTGTAATTTGTCACAAAGCTGTTCACCGCACTGTAGATTGCGTCAGTGTCGTACCCCTTGGCAGAAGTCTCTACACCGTTCTCATCCTTAGTGATGATGTCTTTCTGCGCGAACAGATCCTTTTTCCCGGTAGCCAACAATGCATCTGCGGATTCCTTCAGAGCATCTGTCGTGGTCTCAACCTTCGCCAGCGCCGTCTTCTGTGCCTCTGTGGAAGTCGTCCTGTTTGTTATATGGGAAGCTGCGGTCTTGCTATCGCCGCTGTCCTTGGCATAGTATGCCTTCATCAGCTTCCCGTAGCTGCCGTTCTTAATACTTGCATAATCTGCCAGCCAGTTGCCACTTAGCGCATTGGATGCAGAGGAACTCAGTCCGGAAAACAGAAAAGAATAATTCGTTTTTGCCTGAATATTAATACTCATCACAGTCACCTCCGTGTTAACTGTTTTGAATCAGCCTTTTGGCCATAAGCTCTTTGCTACTAATTACAGTATACTACTTACTTCGGATGATTCCAAGATTTATTAACGCTTTTTTTGATCGGTTTTTGAAAAACATCCCATTAATCCAGTATTTTTTCCAGCATAGTCACCCGATTGAAGGGGAAAGAGAAATAATAGCCGTCCGCGAAGTCCTCCGTCATGGCAATCACTTCCTTCGCCAACTGTACGCCGGCCTGTTCTCCCTCTTCTCTGGTCATATCCGCACGGTATCTCGCCAGCACTTCGTCCGTCACATCAATGCCCGCCATCTCATTTTTCATAAATGTGGCATTCTTAAGGCTCACAAACGGCATGATGCCACAGAGTATCCTGGCTCCGGTCTCCTCCTTGATCCGGCGCACTCTGTCCGCGCTCTCCTTCGTGGATATTGGCTGGGTCAGGAAAAATGTGGCTCCTGCCGCCATTTTCTTCTTCACTCTGCCGATCTCCACCTCGAGATTCCGTCTGCCCTGATTGATGGCACCGCCGTAGCTTACCGGTGCCTGTGCAAATTGCTCTTCGTTCATATCCGCAAGGATCTGCATGAGACCTACGGAGTCAAAATTGAACACACTCTTTACCGTGGTACGCACCAGGGAGGGGATCGGATCGCCGGTGATCACAAGGAAATTGTGGATACTATTGATATAAGCTCCTAATAGCTGGGAGCGCATAGCGATAGCATTTTTATCACGACAACAGATATGAGGCATGACACACATACCGGTCTCCCGCGCTACCTTTTCCGCCATGAGAATAGAATCCGCCCTGGTACGTCCTGAGGGGGAATCCGGAAAAGTCAGTACATCCACACCGCTTCTCTGCAGCAGATGTGCGGCATCCATCAGTTTTTCATCGTCAATCCCCATAGGAGGTGCCAGTTCGACGGCGATCAGTTTCTTCCTGCCTTCTGCTTCCTTTTTATGGTAAAAAGAATGATCCTCTGTGCCAACTTGTTTTTTCTCCGGTTCTGCCTTTTCCTGTGCCTGCGGATACTGGGTAAAGTCCAGCTTTCCGGCAAGATCTGCGATATATTCCGGTGTCGTACCGCAGCACCCTCCTGCCATATCCACACCAAGAGCTATCATCTGCTGCATTCTGTCCACAAAATATTCTCTGTTATCCCCGGTGAAGATCATGCGTCCGGTGACCATCTGCGGGTAACCGGCATTCGGAAGGGCTGTGAGGAATTTATCTGCGGGCTTATAAAGTGTCTGCAGGATCCGGTACATATGTGAAGGTCCCACACCGCAGTTAAAGCCCACGGCATCGATCTCTTTGATCGCTCCCGCTCTCTGCAACAGCTTTCTGGCACTTAAGCCTGCATTGCTGTAACCGAACTGGTTCACAGAGAATTGTACCGTAATAAATGCCTGTTCACCGATCATTTTGATTGCAGGCAGGATCTCTTCCATCTCGGAAAATGTTTCAAAGACAAAAAAGTCCACACCCTCTTCCAGAAAAATACGACAGATCTCTTCGTATTCGCGGCATAAAGTATCCTTCTGTGCCAGCGCATCACAAGGGATCTGTCCGATATCTCCGGCGATATAGACTTCTTTCGTCTCACCGGTGCGTTCTCTCCACGCAGCCACCACCTCTCTCGCCAGGCGTACGCCGCTTCGCAGAGTCTCCTCGATCTGTTCTTTGGACATATCCATGCAGAAGCTGTTGGCTGCAAAGGTGTTGGTACGCAGAATCTGCGCTCCCGCTTCGAGGTACTCCGTATGAATCTCCTTCACCCGTTCCGGGGCTTCCAGATTCGCCAGCTCCGGCAGTTGTTTCGTGTCATATTTTCCTCCATAATAGGTCCCGAAGGCTCCGTCAAAGAGGAGCTTTTTGCGTTGGATCCTTTCACGGATCTGCTCTTTGGTATGTTTTGTATTGCCCATTATTGTTTCCTTTGTCCTGTTGCTTTCATCCATTTTTCTTTTAAAAACGAGCAGGTCTGCTCTCGCAAGCCTGCTCGTTATCCAGCATGCTGTAACTATTCTGAATAGTTACAGCATACCATATTATTTTTCAGAAAAACAGTAGCAAATTTAATGATTACATTAACTTGCGGAATAATGCGGTCAGATCCTCTACACTTGCATCCTTGGGGTTACCGGGTGCGCAGGCATCTGCATGTGCGGACTCTGCCAGGAAAGGAAGATCCTCTTCCTTCAGTGCTTCCAGCTTGGAAGGAATACCTACATCCTCGGACAGCTTGCGAACTGCGTCAACAGCAGCCTTACGGTAGGTAGCCTGGTCCATCTGATCTACACCTTCCACACCCATAGCACGGGCGATCTCACGATACTTTTCACCGGTGCAGTCAGCATTGTATTCCATAACGATAGGAAGCATCATTGCGCAGGCAACACCATGAGGGGTATCATAGACAGCACCCAGGGTATGCGCCATGGAATGAGCGATACCAAGACCTACGTTGGAGAAGCCCATACCGGCAATGTACTGACCCAGAGCCATGCCTTCACGACCTTCCTTAGTATTAGCTACCGCGCCGCGCAGGGACTTGGAAATGATCTCGATGGCTTTCAGATGGAACATATCGGTCATCTCCCAGGCTGCCTTGGTGGTGTAACCTTCGATTGCATGGGTCAGTGCATCCATACCGGTGGAAGCGGTCAGACCCTTAGGCATAGAAGACATCATCTCGGGATCTACCACAGCAATGATAGGCATATCATGAGGGTCTACGCATACGAACTTACGCTTGCGCTCTACATCGGTTATAACATAGTTGATGGTAACCTCTGCTGCGGTACCTGCTGTGGTGGGCACTGCGATGATGGGTACACAGGGCTTCTTGGTAGGTGCTACGCCTTCCAGGCTGCGTACATCTTCGAATTCAGGGTTGGCAATGATGATGCCGATGGCTTTGGAGGTATCCATGGAGGAACCGCCGCCGATGGCGATGATATAATCTGCGCCGGATGCCTTGAAAGCAGCCACACCGTTTTTCACATTGTCAATGGTGGGGTTCGCCTTAATATCGGAATAAATTTCATAAGCAAGACCTTCCTTGTCCAGCAGATCGGTTACCTTTCCGGTCACACCGAACTTGATCAGATCCGGATCGGAACATACGAATGCTTTCCGGAAAGCATGAGCCTTTGCTTCAGTTACGATTTCTGCGATTGCTCCTGCACCGTGATAAGATGTCTGGTTGAGCATAATTCTGTTTGCCATGATACATAATCTCCTTTCGACATAAAAACGATCTTATTGATAATTTTATTCTAACTGTAAACATCGCATAAAGAAAGTGACAATTTGCCCCAACTGTCACTTTTTACAGAAATTTCATATTTTGTCCGTTACTTTTGTTTATTTTTTACAAATGTTTTTGGTCATTTTTTCTTAACGTAATACGCCTAACTGTTGGAATAATTCTGTCACCGGTGCCGGAAATGCACTTACTAACAGCGCCGCCATCTGCTCAGGGGTTCTCTCCTTCGGAGCAAAGATCCATTCCACGGTCATATCAATAGAACCTCTGCAATAGAGCCGCAGAGGGAATAAAATATTCTCTTCGGGCTGTCTGCCGGTCTTACGCCTGATCAGTTGTGTATAGAACTCCAGAATCAGTTCGTAGTCATGTTCCCTCAGGGAATTGTGGTCGTCCGAGCGGAATGCTCCCGCGAAAAAGACCCTCTCCTTCTGAATAAATTCAAACTTTCTGGTCAAACCTTCGTATACGGTAAGCCCATCCCCCATCTGTGCAAAAGATTCCAGTAAGAGCTTATCAAAATACCAGTTGATCAGGTCATATTTGTCCTGGAAGTTCCGATAAAATGTCTGTCTCGTCACGCCGCAGGTCTGCACGATCTGCGTCACAGTCATGGCATCGGTGCCGGAAGCCGCCATACACTTTTTCGCCGCTTCCGCCAGGCGGTATTTTGTTTTATCCGCTGAAGTTTCTTTTGTATTCATTTCGTCTCTTATTCCTTTTGGGGCTTTCTGTAATTGAACTTATTATAGCACAAAAGCTCCCCTGAAAAAAGGGAGCTTTCACAAATCATTTTCATTTTAGAATCTCGTCCCAGTTCTGCACCTCGCACAGCATAGGTGCTTCATAGTCTGCATGAAGTAACCGGTAAAAAGGTCCTACCCCCAGAGACTTCATGCCGCCAGCTGCAGCTGCCTCAATTCCCGCTGCTGAGTCTTCCACCACCAGGCATTGTCCGGGAGAAAGTTCCAGTTTACGTGCTGCGACAAGAAACACCTCCGGATCCGGTTTGGACTTTGTCGTATCCAGTCCGCAGCCGATCTTATCCAAATATGGCAATAACCCGGTCTTCTCCAATATGACCGGTGCATTTTTACTGGCAGATCCCACTGCCAGCAGAAAGCCTCTTTCTTTTAATCCTGCCAGTACCTCTTTCACGTTCTTAAGTACCGCCGATTCATCCATATGCTCCAGTAGTTCCAGATAATAATTATTCTTCCGCTCCGCCAGTTCTGCTTTTTCTTCCTCTGTATACACACGATCCGCTTTTTCCAGCACGATCTCCAGCGATGCCATCCGGCTGACTCCCCTCTGTCTTCTATTGTCCTCTCTCGTAAATCCTGTGATCTGCAATTCGTCCGCCAGACGTTTCCATGCCAGATAGTGCATCTCATCGGTGGATACCAGCACACCATCCAGATCAAATATAATTCCTTTTATCATAGTTCTTGCCCCCCGTTTCTTTTTCGTGTTACACTGAATTCAGTTAATGGTTTAAGGTTAAACCTACCGTGCAAAGGAGATATTATGGTTACTATTCGAGATATTGCACAAGCCACCGGTGTCAGTGCAACAACGGTATCTAATGTAATCCACGGCAGGAACAAACGTGTCTCTGCCGAAACGATTCAAAGCATCAACGATGCCATCAAAGAACTGGTTGCCTTTCTCCAGAACTGGAATATGGACGGTCTGTTCTTCACCGGAATTTTCAAAGATAAATTCTTCGATTCCGTTGCCGGATAGCCGCGATAGGGCTGATTACATATCCGCTAATTCCGCTTCCAGAAAAGCCGCAGCATCCCTGACGCAATCCAAGCATTCTCTCTTCACGACGCCGTCGGTAATACCCTTTAATTCCTTACAGATCACTGTCCCGTTCTGTCCCTTGAAGCGGTTGATGATCTTCCGTGATCCTTGCATTGTCCGCTGGGGATTCTTGTTGATCAGTCCCAGGATATTGATCGCTCCGATGACGGCTCCACAGGTGGCTTCCATACTGCCACCGATACCTGCCGCGAAGCCCTGGGTAAGATTCCTCACTGTCTCCTCGTCAATTCCCGCCAGATCACAGTACGTGCACGCCACTGCCTGCGCACAGTTGTAACCACACATTTTTCTCTCTGCTGCCTGTTCCACTCTTGATTCCATAATTGTTGTTCCTTTTCGTTTGTATTTTCCGATAGCCGTCTATGACATATTTCTTATTGATTATTATAGCAGAAATTAAAAAATGGTAAAAGGAAAATAATACTCATTATTCCAAACTGTTTTAAGTGTATAAAAAATTCCTACAAATTTTAAAATCATGTTGACATTGCCGTGGGAAGATGTTATTATCATTCTTGCGTGATGCGAGATGATTATTATTTTGTATCGCTATGCGGAAGTGTCGGAATTGGCAGACGAGCAAGACTAAGGATCTTGTGGTAGCAATACCGTGTGGGTTCAAGTCCCATCTTCCGCATTCGTTAATAAAGCGGGAAGCCTGATAATTCAAGGCTTCCTGTTTTTTTGTTTGTAGCCAGTTTTGGGTTACAGTTGGGTTACAACTTTTTACTGCTTAAAAATCGAGTACTTTTGCAAATTCTTCGGCATATTCTGTGATATCTTTTGTCGAATGTTCATTCTCCGGTTATTGCTTAATTAAAAATTTATTTAATCTTTTAACAAATAATTCTTAAGCTTAATCTTCTGTCCAGTATTTCATTGAAATAGGCTCTATTATTAATCCTATTACATCACTATATTGATCTGTGATAAAACTAAAACTATAAAAATAATCTTTTGTTGAATCTACTGTAAAGAAATACATGTATCTGTCTACATCTTCTAATCCATCGTGTGAAAAATCTCCTTTACCGTATTTGTCATATTTATCTGCTGGACCATATAACTCAAATACTTTGTCTATACTATCTCCAATTTTGATACCTCTTACTGTACTATCTATGGATACATCTATATCATCTTCGTCTTCTGTGTCTTCAGTATCTCCCTCATAAGCCATAGGTGCTGAGTATGTATTTCCTGCTTCAACATATTCATTGTAAGTGTCATACCCAAGGAAACTAAATGTAAGGTCTTTTTCTGATAGTGGTTCACCTTTTTCTATGTCTATTGCTTCTATCATTTCTTCTGTACTTTCTGTTGTTTCCTCTACTGTCTCTGTTGGTTCCACTTTTTCTGTGCTCTCATTTTCTGTTTCTGTCTCTTTAATTTCTTCTGTTGACTCTGCTTGTGTGGATTCAACAGTAGCAGGGACGGATTCTGTGGTGGCTGGGGTTCCCTGCTTGCCACAAGCTACGATTGATAATCCCATTATTAAGCTCAAGATTGTTACCAGTATTTTTCTTTTCATAATCTTTATTCCTCGCTTTGTAAAGTAAATTCTTACCCATTATAGCATATATTTTTGCATTTGGGTTACAAACTGGGTTACAAGCAAAACGATGTGTCGAAAGCCTCCTTTTTTCGGTACTTTCGGAGATGCCCAGACCTTCAAGTCCCATCTTCCGCATTTTTTATTTTACAAAGCAATCCTTTAAAAATGTAAGTTTTCAATCAAGCTCAATCTTCTGACCAATACTGCATTGGAATAGGTTCTATTACAACTGCAATTATATTATTATTTTGATCTACCCTAAATCTAAATGCATAAAAATACGTTTTTGTTGAATCGAGTTTTAAGAAGTAGCTGTATGCTCCGGAGTCCTTCAAGTCATCATGCGAAAATACATTTTTGCCACAATGTCAAGTGATGAATTGGTGTCAAATTATCTATCTTGAAGCTATAAGGGCAATTCAATATAATAAATAGGGATAAGCAATCTATCTGGAAAAAAATTTTATAAAAAATGAAGCCACACTATCTTTTTACAGTGTTCATTCGTTATACATGGTAGAAAGAGAAATGCGCATTGACTTTCAATAACGGGAAAGGAGGATTTCGTGGATATAGATTTTTTGTTGCTACAAAGAATGAAGCGTGGAGACGAAAATGCTTTTGATGTATTTGTTCGCAAATACTATAAGGAAATATTGAACTATTGTAACTATCATTGCCCTGATACATCAACCGCAGAAGATTTAACACAGGAAACTTTTTTGCGCTTCTTCGAGAAATTATCTGACTACCGTTATATGGGAAAAACCAAAAATTATTTGTATACGATTGCTGGAAATCTTTGCAGGGATTCCTATAAAAAAATCCGAGAAAGTTTGTTAGAGGAACAGTCTTTAGAAATTCAAGATTGTTTACATCCCCCTGAAACAGACGAGCTTCTTAACAGGCTGACGATTAAGGCAGCTCTGGATAGATTACCCGCTGAATTAAGGGAAGTTATTATCTTGTATTACTTTCAGGAACTGAAACTTACAGAAATATCCAGCACCTTACAAATAGGTTTGCCATTAGTAAAATACCGGGTAAAACAGGCAAAAACACATTTAGAAAGACTGCTAAGGGAGGAGTGATTTTGTGAATATTGAAGAACAACTCAAAAGGTATCGGGAAAATCAGAATATTATTCCTGATGAACAGCACATAAAAGAAACCGTAAGAAAATCAATAGAAAGTTATTGCTCCGTTGAGCAGGAAAGGCAACTAACGTATTGGGAATTTTTATGGACAGAGTTACATCTTATACGCAAGCGGTGGTGGCTGCTGCAAATGCTTTTGTTATGGACTGCTGCAACCCTTTTGCCAGATCTTTTAGACAATAGGTATGTGATAAGAATGTTAGGTATGATAGGGGTACTCTTTATTGTTCTGATGATACCGGAATTTTGGAAAAACAAATCTTGTGACTGTATGCAGATAGAAGCGACCTGCCTTTATTCATTGCGACAGATATATGCAGCCAGAATCTTTCTATTTGGAATTGTCGATTTATTTATGATAAGCCTGTTTTGTATCACACTTAGAGGAAGTGTCAATCTCGCGCTATCAGAAATTGTCATCCAGTTTTTGTTTCCAGCCGTGGTGACTGCTTGCATTTGCTTTGGTACGTTGTGCAGCAATAGTCGTGTAAATGAGGGAACTTCTATTATTCTCTGCCTGTTATGGAGCGGAATATGGTGGTTCATTATCAATAACGAAACCATTTACGTTCTCATTACACTTCCGGTTTGGTATGCTTTGTTTGGAACTGCTGTTGTTTTTCTGATTGGTGCAATTTATAAAACCATATTTGATTGTAATAAATTCTGGGAGGTGGATTTAAGTGGAACTACAATTAGTTAATCTGACAAAAGAGTTTGGAAATTTTCGAGCAGTAAACAACCTGAATCTTACGATTTCAAATGGTGTGTATGGTCTTTTAGGTGTCAATGGTGCTGGAAAAACCACTTTAATGAAAATGATATGCTCACTGCTGACCCCTACAAGTGGAAAGATATTATGTGACGGGCAGGATATTGGGGGAATGGGCGGCGAGTACCGGAATCTTTTAGGATATTTGCCGCAGGAATTTGGATTTTATCCGGAATTTACGGTAAAGGATTATCTTTTATACATTGCAGCCTTAAAAGGGATTCGCCCGATTGTGGCAAAGAAAAAAGTAAACAAACTACTTGCACAGGTAGGACTTTCCAAAGCTGCTAATAAAAAAATGCGGAAATTATCCGGAGGCATGAAACGTCGGGCTGGCATTGCACAAGCGATACTGAATGACCCTAAAATTTTGATTTTGGATGAACCAACTGCCGGACTTGACCCCGCAGAAAGAATACGTTTTCGCAATCTAATCAGTGAACTGTCAGAAAACCGTATTGTTATATTATCTACTCACATTGTTTCGGATGTGGAGTATATTGCAAAGGATATTTGGCTTATGAAAGACGGTAAGATTTTGCAGCAAGGGAATTTAGATGAAATCGTATCTTCCATGCCGCAAAAAGTATGGGCTTGTCAGACTTCCCATGAAAAAGCAGCAAAGTTGATGAAACAATATAAAGTATCTAATATGAAATCAGAAAATGGTACTGTTGAATTACGAATTATTTCTGCCAGGCAGCCGCTTGAACATGCAAGACTTGTGCGCCCTAATTTAGAAGACGTCTTTTTGTATTATTTTGGAGAAAAGGGTGGTGACATGGAATGATTCGATTTGAAATAAAAAAGATATTTTCAAAAACTGCAAATAAAATCGGTCTGATCGTATTGCTGGCAGCCATCGCTGTTACTTGCTATTTTGCAATATCTTCCATGGGCTATGTGGATGAGGAGGGGGATACACACACAGGAATTGCGGCAGCAAGGTACTTGCGTGATACAAAAGCGGAATGGGAAGGCCTGATCACAGAAGATGTGCTTCGAGAGGTCATTCGGCAAAATCGGCTAATCAACGAAACCTATCCTGACAGCCCGACAGATATTAAAACCAGCAACATTGGCTATTCCAAAAAACAGGGATTTTCTGATATTAGGGATTTAATTAACTCTGGATTTTCCGAGTTCCGAGAACATAATTACTATCGGGCAGACAGCTTATCAGAGGATGAGGTTGGAAAGCTTTATGATAACCGCATCTTAAATCTGGAGAAATGGCTTAATTCTGATGAAGCAAAAGACCAATTCAGTGAAAAGGAAAAAGCATTTCTGGTTAGTCAATATCAAAAACTGGAGACTCCTTTTTATTATGAATATGCAGGCGGTTTTACTGCTGCTTTGGGCTATGCACCCACAATCATTATGCTGACCGTTTTGATTATGAGTTTCTTTGTAGCAGGTATCTTTTCAAACGAATTTGGGTGGAAAGCGGATTCTGTTTTCTTTTCCGCAAGGTATGGCAGAAATAGGGGGACTTTTTCTAAAATAGCGGCTGGGTTGATTGTTATTACCGGAGTTTACTGGTTGGTAATTCTGATATATTCCGCAGTAGTATTTAGTGTTGCAGGTATTGGCGGTGCAAATTGTGTTATTCAGACAAGCTGGGCTTTCTGGAAAAGTTTTTACAATATTACCTATTTGCAGGCATACCTCTTAACCGTAATTGGTGGATATGTGGGAGCATTATTCATTTTAGCTGTTTCCATGCTGGTATCTGCCAAGACACATACAACTGTTTTAGCTGTTACAATTCCATTTGTACTGTTATTCATTCAATCCTTTTTGGGTGGATTTTCAGTATTATCAGATGTATTAGGACTTTTGCCAGACCAGCTCTTGCAGATAAATATGGCAATTAAAACCTTTACTCTTTATGAAATTGGTGGGAAAGTGATAGGATCAGTTCCGATTATTTTAACAATTTATTCCGTTCTATTCCTTATTATTTTACCTGTTCTGTATCAGGTATATCGAAAAACAGAAATAAAGTAAAAAGCGAGTGAAAAGCTAACTTGAAACTCTAAGCAATTTATGAGGTATTGATAAGGAAAAGAAAATCAAACAAATATAATAAGCCCGTCTGAAAGATAATCTTATACCTTTCAGACGGGCTGCTTTGTTATGGTTTTGCGGTGCTTATTCCGGTATCTCACCCACAAAGTTGTAGATGATTTTCACTTCCTGCTGTTTCTGTCCATCCACTTTCTTCATTTCGCCGACTACAATCCGGCTGATCAGACGGTGCAGCATGGCTTCGTCCAGTTCCTGAATGGCAGCATACTGGCGGCTTTCATCTGCTCGGTGATTACCTCCAGCCGGTTCTGTGCCTGTTCGTTTAAGTCTGCAAGGTACGTCCAGAACCTGCCGGACAAAAGCAGGTCATTGTACAAGACCGGACGCCATTCTTTCAGATAATCCCGGTGCATCCGTCCCCAGCGTCCGATAGGACGGGATTCCTCCGGCAGCCGCAGGTCAGGGATATAGTAGTCACCGACCAGTATATAGTCAATGCCGTTCTCGGTGATTCGTTTCGGTAAATGTTCCATAATCGACCTCCTGTATTCATTTTTCAGAATCCAGTTGATCGTGTCCCTGTTCGTGATAGATTCAAGGCAACTGAACTCTTCACGAAGTATTATGGCATATCTTTAATATCTGTAGAATGATATTCTGTATTTCCGTATAATTCAAATACTTTGTCTATGCTATCTCCAAGCTTAATACCTCTTACTGTACTTTCTACGACATTATCATGATCTGTAAACTCTCCTGATACGATCATGTTTGCATTGTCCGCAAGTATATATGCAACTCCGTCATTTCCTGCTTCTACATATTCATTGTAAGTATCATATCCGAGGAAACTAAATGCAAGATCCTGTTCTGAAAGCGGCTCTGCTTCTTCTATGTTGGTTACTTCTGTCTCTGTTGCTTCAGCTTCCGTCTCTATTTCACTTGTGTTATCCTCTACTACCTCAGTGCTTTCTATTGTCTCCGTGGTCGTTTCTGCAGTTTCTACTTGTGCGGATTCAACGGCAGTGGGGATGGATTCTGTTGTAGCTGTAGTTTCCTGTTTTCCGCAGGAAACAAAAGATAAAATACATATTGCCATCAGTGCTAAAATAATTTTTCTTTTCATAGTCTATTCCTCGCTTTACAAAATCAATTTATACCTATTACGTCATGTATTTTTGTGTTTCGGTTGCAAACAAAACGATGTCACAGCATTAAATACTGCCTTGGAAAATACACAAATCCGGCATTAGGATTGAAATGTCTTTAGATAGTCATTGAACATATGTTCTATTTATGTTATAATATGCTTGTATAGTCGAACAGAAAGCGGATGCGATTTTCCGATTGTTGAATACCCTCTGGTTCACAAAGGAGGGATGCCCATGGATACGATGGAAGTACTTACTCTATTGTTAGTTGTCTTTGCAGCTTTATCTTACATTGACAGACATGGTGATAATAATAACAAAAAGAAATAGCATCCTCTACCCTCGCAAAGTTTAGGATGCTATTCTCAATCTAACAACTGAGGGCAAATCGGAATTTTCACTTCCGACCACCTTTCTAAATAGATTATACAACAAGAGGGACTGAGAAATCAATCCCTCTTGTCTTTATTCTTCAATTGCATCAGACATTCCTCTTCTCTCTAATTCACCGGCAACAAAATATTCTCCATAATTTCCAATATTAACATTTGTATCGTTTCCCATAGCAGATCTTCATTCATAGCCATCTATTTGAATCGAGGCTCCTCAGTATTCCTTCGTAATCTCTCCCTCAATCCCATACATCGTCTTAAATGTCTCAAGGTCTTCCGCCTGGCGGATCAGCATGATCTCTTCAAATTTTCCCGTGCGAATATCCTTGAATCCTGCCACCTGTTCACCGTTGCAGATACTGGCTTTGATGACAGGTTTTTGATTGCTTCTGTCGTAAGTCTTCTTTTTGGTTCTCTTTGAAAATAATCCCATTACACGACCCTCTCTTATACTCCCTTGTCCGTCTCTTCAGATCCTTTATACTTATACAAACTGCTTTCCTATGGAATATAAGTCTTTACGGTTTCCTTCAGCACCGCTTTTATCAGCTGCTCGAAGGACTGTGCAAATCTCTCGTCATCCTCTTCTGTTCGCTTCTTCGGACCTTTTAAATGATTTTTATGAGAAGCTCTTCTTGCCTTTTTATTCAGATGTCGTTCCATGAGCATCTGGTCGATGTTCTCATCCGTGTACCATTTACCGGACTGGTGGATGGCGTAGGCACTCTTGCCCAGCGCCATGGCTGCCACACCATAGTCCTGAGTTACCACGATATCACCCCTGCGACAGAGACTGATCAGCTTATAATCCACTGCATCTGCCCCGGCTCCTACGACCACTACCTCGCTGTAACCGGAAGTCAGTATATGATTGGTATCGCACAGAAGTGTCACCGGAATCTGATACTTCCGTGCTGTTTTTTCCACTATGTCCACCACCGGACAGGCATCCGCATCCACATAAATCTCCATAAGTAAATTCTCCACCGCCTTTCTTATACTTAAAATTATAGCGGCTTTATCCTATGTTTACAAGTTACTTTCCTGTGGAAATCGACTATTGGATGCCAGGCGGAGCACTACTCCGCCAGATACATCTTCAGGCTTCCTTCCACAGCATCCATAGCTTCCTCCACACTCGCCTGCCCGTTCAGGTATGCCTGTAAACTCTCTGTCAGGGAGGTCTCGATCTGAGTGTCTTCCTTGAGGCACAGTGTGGCTGCACGGCACAGCTCCATCAGATGGTTCGCTGTCTCCTCAGAGTAGGATTTGATGGCGAACTCTACGGTGCTTCCGTCGATATCATAGGTGGTATAGGCTTCCGCCATGCTGCGGTCTGCTGCAGCCTGCGTCTTCAACGCTTTTGCATTGACAGGGAAGCCCTCATAGGTATCCACACTCTGTAATTCTTCGGACAGAGCAAAACGCAGGAACTCTTTTGCAGTCTCCACATGCTCACTCCGGCTGTTGATTCCAATGACCATCTTCGGATAAAATGCGTTTTCCATGGAGACCACATTGGCATTCAAAAGCTCCGCCACAGCATATGGCATCATTGCCTCATTAAAGCCGTCGGTCTCCTGAAGTACCAGCTTCACATCAGATCCCAGATCCCAGATATTCGCTGCACGACCTTCTTTTCTGGAAGGCAGGATGCCGCAGTTATCTGCAATCTTCTTCAAATCTTCCAGCCAGGGACGTAAGATATCACGATTCACCTGACGGTTCTGTAAAATATCATCCACGATCAACGGACAGAACTCTTCCACCAGTTCGCCGCAGGTACGGTCTCCCAGATAGTTCTCCGTCTTTCCGGATACCGTCTTTGCAATAGCGTCCATGCTGCTCATTTCCTCCGGCTGCACATCCCTGCCGACAGCTAACAATAATCCGAATTGCAGCGGCACCGCATACCGGGCTCCATCCGTCTCCTCATAGGCTGTTGTAATGTTGGAAAGCAGGGTTCCGTCCTCTTCCATTGGCTGCAATATCTCCTGCAGATTAAACAGCAAGCCCTTAGAGGCATACGTGTCCAGTTTCAGATGATCCATCACCATGAGATCCGGTCCGTTGCCGGAGGTCAGGGAAGTGTTCAGATCCTGATAGATCTGCTGATAATCCGCATTTCCGCTGTATTTATCCGTCATGGAGATTGCCGCATCCACATGGATCAGTACCTCCGGATGCTGCTTATGATACTGCACCGCAGCCTGCTGTAAAAAGAAGCTCTCCTCCACGGTATACAGCGTCAGTTCTTCGGTCACCTCTATCACCGCATCGGGATCATATCGATAAATCATTATTTTATCCCCGCTCTCACTTCCAAACCACGCGTATACACTGCCATCCGACAGTGCCACAATATCCCTGCACCATTGATTCGACAGAGAAAAACCGGTATCGACTCCCTGAAGCAGCTTCTGCCAGTTGGTATCGCCCACGTCACAGCGGAAGAATCCGTCTGCATCCGCCGCATAGACTGTACCGTCTTCCAGCACGCTGAAATAAGCAGAACTGTAACTGTCCTGGGAAAAGGGAATCTCTCCCTTAGATTTTGCCCCATTGCTTCCGTCCAGCTGCATCTGCAACAGACCGTTCACGTTCCCCTGTTCATCCGCCTGTGCCAGATACAACGTATCTCCCACAGCACTGACCCACTTATTATCCGACAGACTGCCACTGTCTGTCAGGCTGTCGCTCTCCTGGCTGCTCACCAGGCTTCCGTCCTGTGCCAATACAACATCCAGGGAAAAATAAGACAGTCCCACTAACAATCCGTCCTCTGTCAGTGTCACATACTGCGGCGTATCATAGAACCGATAGCCATCCATATCCATAGTCTCCAACCACTTCTGTGGTGTAATATCCAGCGCACTGCCGTCCGCTTCCTTCCACAGATGTGCGGAAGAGTTCTCCTCGTCCCGGTAACAGTTACCGTACAGGTACTGATTCCCCTCCGCATCCTGCAACAGTGTAAAACTGTCACTGCTCTCCAGACTCTCTCCCTCGGGAAGCGCCTTCAGCCAGTCCTTCGTCACTTCCGTCAGAGTATCTCCTTCTCCCAGCTTCCATTCCTCTAAAGAGACCTGACCTTCTGCGCCTCCTGCCACAAGAAAATGGAGTTCGTCATCCGAACGGAAAATCTGACTGATACTCTTGTCCTTCCATTCCTCCGGCAGCGAAAGTTCCGTCTCCACATAACGTCCCTTCTGCGCTTCTTCCGGAGATGTTTGGATCTGCAGATCATTCTTGTTCCCGCAGCCGGTGAGCAGTCCCATGACGATTGCCATACAGGTCGCCAGTGCGATTCCTTTTTGCATGTTATTGTTATTAAAGTAGTTTCTGTTTCGCATCTTAATATCCAGTCCTTTCCCGTAATCTACAAATTTGCACTTCCACAGCTTTTTCTTACAGGAAAAGTATAGCGGTTTCTTTCTTAAGATAACAGCAGGCACGGGTTAAGATGCCTTTACCATATGATTAAGATTTTCTTAACGCAAAACGGAACCGGCACAAACGCCGATTCCGTCTTCTCTGGGAACCCTTTCAGGAATTCAATATCTTCATAAATTCTTCTCCGGTAATGGTCTCTTTTTCATATAAATACTGGGACAGTTCATCCAGTTTCGCACGATTTTCCAACAGGATCTGTCCTGCCTTCTCATGCTGTTTTTTCACCAGCTCCACCACTTCTCTGTCGATGGCAGTCTGGGTCTCCATGGAACAGGTCAGGGAGGAATCTCCACCCAGATACTGGTTCGTCACGGTCTCCATGGCTACCATATCAAAATCTTTGCTCATACCGTAGCGGGTAATCATGCCTCTGGCAAGCTTGGTAGCCTGTTCGATATCGTTGGAAGCTCCGGTGGTCACAGACCCGAAGGCGATCTCTTCCGCAGCACGTCCGCCGGTCAGTGTAGCGATCTTATTCTCCATCTCTTCCTTGCTCATCAGATAATGATTGCCTTCCTCTTCCACCTGCATGGTATAACCCAGTGCACCAGAGGTACGGGGAACAATGGTGATCTTCTGCACCGGTGCGGAATTGGTCTGCTTTGCTGCCACCAGTGCGTGTCCGATCTCATGGTATGCCACGATCCGCTTTTCCTTATCTGTAAGGATGGCATTCTTTTTCTGATAACCGGCAATGACTACTTCAATACTCTCTTCTAAGTCTGCCTGGGTTGCGAACTTACGTCCATCTCTGACTGCACGAAGAGCTGCCTCATTGACGATATTGGCAAGCTCCGCACCGGAGGCTCCGGAAGCCATACGTGCGATCTTATTGAAGTCTACATTATCTGCGACTTTGATCTTACGGGCATGCACTTTCAGGATTTCTTCTCTTCCTTTCAGGTCGGGAAGTTCTACCGGCACACGTCTGTCAAAACGACCGGGACGTAGCAGTGCGGGATCCAGACTCTCCGGACGGTTGGTGGCTGCCAGGATGATAACGCCGTTGTTGCCTTCAAAACCATCCATCTCCGTTAACAACTGGTTCAGGGTCTGTTCTCTCTCATCGTTACCGCCCACCTGTCCGTCACGCTTTTTACCGATGGCGTCGATCTCATCGATAAATACGATACAGGGAGCCTTTTCCTTCGCCTGTCTGAACAAGTCTCTGACCTTGGAGGCACCCATACCTACGAACATCTCCACGAATTCCGAACCCGACATGGAAAAAAAGGGAACATTGGCTTCTCCGGCTACCGCCTTGGCTAACATTGTCTTACCGGTTCCGGGAGGGCCTACCAAGAGGATACCCTTCGGCATGGAAGCACCGATCTCTTTGTATTTGTCGGGGTCATGCAGGTATTCCACGATCTCTGTCAGATTTTCCTTCGCCTCATCCTCACCTGCCACATCGGTGAACTTGATACCGTTGGAAGACTTCACATAGACCTTCGCATTGCTCTTGCCCATACCGCCCATGCCAAACATCATGGAGTCACCGCCGGCTTTTTTCGTCATCTGACGGTACATCAATTGTCCGAAGCCAATAATGATGATCAAAGGCAGCAGCCAGCTGATTAGAAAACTCAAGAGTGGTGAAGCTTCCTCCACGATCTCACTGGAGAATTTTGCCCCGCTGTCATACAGTCTCTGCGTTCTGTCCGGATCATCCATCAGACCGGTCTTGTAGATGGTCTTGTCATCTTTTGCGGTAAACACGATCTGATTATCCTGGACCTGTACCTCGTCGATCTGTTTATCATAAGTCATCTGCATAAAAGTGTTGTAATCCACTTCCTTCACTGCCCGCTGTACGATCTGCGGTACCAGAAGGCTGTTGATCAGGATAATTACGATCAATGCAATCATATAATAGAATATGAACGGTTTTTTGTTTGGTTGTTTGACTTCCTGCATACATTTTCCCTTTCTCATTCTTGTATTATTGTCCAAATCTGTTGTAATAAATCAATCATAGCCACTTTTTGCCACACAATCAATGGATATTCTCTTACCTTATTCTAAAAAAAGGATAAACTTATGCGGTGAAAAGACTACGTTTTTCAAAATCTGTTTCTTTCCATTTTCAGGCAAAAGAGAGACAATCAAAATAGATTTTTACTTACCAAAAGATTCAAAAAGGAGGAAACATCCGTGTCGGATACTACCAAAAAGAGATTAAAATTCGCAGGAAAGCTTCTGTTTGTCTGTCTGTTATTAGGCATCCTGTATTACAGCTTCCGTGATTCCATGGGGGATATGCTGACGGAGCTTGCCGGTGTCTCCCCACAGGTGGTCTTGTCCCTGTTTCTGACCGTGATCCTCTACCATATCTGTGAAGGGCACATCACCTGGCTGATCGTGCATAAAACACACCCGGAATATCCCCGCTGGAAGGGATTCTGTAATGCTTTCTACTGCTCTTTCTATAAGACAGCCACGCTGGGCAGCGGTTCCGGCATCGCAGGAATCTATTACCTGAACAAAGCCGGCATCCCGGTCCCCAATGCCACCGGCATGTACTTTTTCCAATATATCGTCCACAAGGTCTCTATGGCATTCTTTAGTATGCTATTGTTTTTGGTAACCTACGGATTTATTCATGCTTCATTTGCCGATTATCAAGGTTATATTCTGCTGGGATTTGCAGGCGTCTGTGTGATTGCCGGAGTTCTGTTAGCAGTGGCTACCGTTCCCTGGATGCAGACTGCCTGTAATCTGCTGGCCAATCACCTCCGCGCAAAACATCCCTCCTGGGAGGAAAAACTCACCGGTGCCGGACATAAGCTTGCCCAGCTGCAGGCGGAAAGCCGGTCTCTGTTAAAGGATCCTCTGCTACTCCTTCGCCTATTCCTGTGCAATCTGTTAAAATTCACTACCTGGTATCTCATCCCCTGGATGGTCTTTCGCAGCTCCACCACAGAGTCTCTGCCTTTCACGGCTTTGCAATGTTTTTCGCTGACCGCCTTAAGCCAGTCCCTCGCCGGCATCATTTCCACACCTGCCGGCATCGGCTCCGTGGAAGCTGTCTTCGTCCTGTTGTTCCGTCGGCTTCTGCCCGAAGCCAAAGCCTTGTCCGCCGTGGTGTTATACCGTTTCGACACCATGCTTTTACCCTGTGCCATCGGCGCCTTCTTCGTACTGGGTGAGAGGATCGTTTCCCTGCACAGGAAAAAGAGAACGGCAGACTAATACGCTTTCCTAAAATCTCCACGCAAAACAAGCCACAACACAGTATTCTGTGTCGTGGCTCTTATTATGTTCCGTTATGATAAAAACAAATACTAAGTATTACTTTCTCTGTAAGAAATCAGGAATCTTCAGAGATTTCTCTTCTACGGAGCTTCTAATATCTGCAGGCTTATGAATGCCGGGTACGGGCTGTACGGGTCTCGTAGCCTGTCCTCCCTGTGCTGCGGGGGTAGCAGGCGCGGTGGGCTGCAGTCCCTTCAGAGAAGTCGGAGTCATATGGGAAGCGGGCTGTCTGAATGCAGCGCCTCCGCCTAAGCGGCTCTGTACCGCACTGTTTGCCTTATCTTCCAGACCGGTAGCGATCACGGTGATCGTACAGCTATCGGACTTGGACTCATCGTACATGGCACCAAAGATAATATTCACATCGTCACCTGCCAGCTCCTGTACATAGCTTGCCGCATCGGATGCGTCTGCCAACGTAATGTCTCCGGAGATATTGATAATGACATGAGAAGCACCGGAAATGGTGGTCTCTAACAGAGGGCTCTCTACTGCCATCTTGACAGCTTCCATAGCCTTGTCATCACCCTTGCCTTCACCGATACCGATGTGGGCGATACCCTTGTCCTTCATAACAGTCTGTACATCTGCGAAGTCCAGATTGATGACTGCGGGAACGTTGATCAGATCAGTGATTCCCTGTACTGCCTGCTGAAGTACTTCATCCGCCTTCTTCAGTGCTTCGGGCATGGTGGTACGTCTGTCCACGATCTCCAACAGCTTATCATTGGGTATTACGATCAGGGTATCCACGTGTTCCTTGATACGCTCGATACCGTTTAATGCATTCACCATACGGGCTTTTGCTTCAAAGCGGAAAGGCTTCGTCACTACACCAACGGTTAAGATGCCCATATCCTTTGCAAGCTTTGCCACTACCGGAGCAGCTCCGGTTCCGGTACCGCCACCCATACCGCAGGTAACAAATACCATGTCTGCACCCTTCAGTGCTGCGGAAATCTCTTCCGCACTCTCCTCGGCAGCCTTCTCACCGATCTCAGGCTTGGCTCCCGCGCCAAGACCCTTGGTAAGCTTCTCACCGATCTGCAGCAGCTTCGGAGCCTTGCAGAGCTGTAATGCCTGCTTATCGGTATTCACACCGATAAAATCCACTCCGTCAATTTTCTCATCTACCATTCTATTTACAGCGTTGTTACCCGCGCCACCTACACCGACTACGATGATCTTGGCAGCTACATCCGCGTCATTCGTCTTAATTTCCAGCAAGGTTAGTTCCTCCTTTTAACCTTTTTCAACTTCACATAGACTATCATATAATCATTTTACAAATTTAGCAACCTATTTTTTCAAAATGTTTCACAAATGTTTCACGCATCCGGCTTGAATGTAAATTTCCCCTTTCCTTCCTCATAATTTTCCATCTGCAGGGTTCCGCTTTTTCCTTCCAGTTTCTCCAAAAATCCCGGCAAAAGCTGCAGCTTGTCCTCCAGATGACTGCTGTCAATGCCCATGGCTACCTTGATCTGTCCAAAGTAGATTGTAATCTCTCCGGAAGAGTGAAGGTAGATCTTGTCCGCAGCCAGTGAATACTTATTTAACAGCTTGGTCAGATCCATGATCCTGGCAAATACCTGCGGATCTTCCACCGGCAGCTGCTCCCCCAGCACGATATGATCGAAGGACAGTCCCGTGATCTGGGGAATTCCCTGGGTACGGATCCCGGAGCTTTCCACCACATAGCCGTCCTTGTCAAAATACATATAGGTATCCAGATATTTCACATATCCTGCCAGTGCTTTTTCGTATACAGTGATCTTGATGGTGTCGGGAGCCAGAATGGATACGTTCATCACATCCACAAAGGGAATGTCCTGAATACCTCTGTCTCTGTATTTTAACGAAAGATACAGGGAATTGTCCCCTAACGGTCCCGCCATTACGATCTCTTTGATCTCGTCTTCCGTATAATGTACATTGCCCTCCACATACACGGTACGGACCGTATACACGGAGTGCAATGCAACGGCTCCCCCGCCCAGTGCAAGCAGCAGGATGCCTATGATCACTATTTTTCTGATAATTCTGCTTCGGTCTCTATACACTGATGATCCGTGCTCCTAATTCTCTGAAATCTCTGCAGATATTCTCATATCCGCGTTCTATAAAGTGCTGTCCCGTCACGAAACTCTCACCCTCCGCCGCAAGGCCGGCTAAGACCAGTGCTGCCCCACCGCGGAGTTCACAGGCGTCCAGCTGCTCTCCATGAAGGTGTTCCACTCCGGTGATCACCGCGTGCTGTCCGTCTTTTAAGACGATCTGTGCCCCCATACGTTTTAAGGGTTCTGCAATTCGAAAACGGTTCTCGAAAATATTCTCTTCAATACAACTGATTCCCTCTGCCATGGTCAGTACCGCCATCGCCGCCGACTGCAGATCCGTAGGGAATCCCGGGTACGGTCCGGTCTGCAGATGCCCGATACTCTTTGGTCTTCCCGGTGCCTGTACAAACAGTCCCTCTTCAGAGACGGTACATTGTGCCCCCATTCTCTCCGCAGCCACAGTCACTGCTTCCATCTGTCTCCAGGGTGCCTGATTTAACAACACACTCCCGCCGCAGCCGATACAGCCGAACAGATACGTTCCTGCCACGATCCGGTCCGTCGGAACCGTATACCGAGTTCCGTGAATATCTTCGCCACCATGGATGATAAGTTCCGGACTTCCGATTCCTTCGATCGAAGCCCCGCATGCCGTCAGGAATTCACAAAGCGCGATCACTTCCGGCTCTAAAGCTGCACCGGTGATCACAGTGTCTCCGGTGGCTTTTACCGCTGCCAGCAAAATATTCTCCGTTGCGCCAACACTGGGGAATTTCAGTGTGATCCGGGCACCGTGCAGATTTTTTGCCCGTGCGGACAAAAGTCCGTCCTCTTCGTTGAATTCGACACCCATCTGTTCCAGTGCATGAATATGCAGATCAATGGGTCTGTCACCGATGACACATCCTCCCGGATGTTCCATGGTCACATAACCGCACCTGCCGAGCAATGCTCCCAGCAGACACAGCGATGAGCGCATACCGGTAATGGCTTCTCCGCGCATTCTCCTTGCCTCTGCTCTCTCACAGGGCAGGTCATCTCTGCTTCCCGGCTGTACCCGGATCCCATTCTCCTGCCAGTGTACCATACATCCCAGTTCCCGCAACAGATGTACGAACCGATGCACATCCTCGATCCTCGGGCAGTTCTGAATATAGGATACTTCATTGGTAAGAAGCGTTGCCGCCAGGATCGGAAGTGTCGCATTTTTAGACCCTTGTATGCGTACCTTTCCCTGTAGCGGCATGCCGCCCTGTATGCGGATTCCCTTCATACAGCACCATCCCCATTTTTATGATAATCTTATTTTATGTAGGAAGGCACTGTTTCGTACCATGTCTTCTAAATATGCATTTCTACAACTCTTTTAGCTGGATCCTCCGCGCCACACTTAAGACCAGACCGATCTCCGACAAAAGAAACAGTGCCGAAGAGCCACCGTAACTGATAAACGGCAGGGAGATTCCGGTATTCGGAATGGAGTTAGTCACAACCGCAATGTTCAGGATTGCCTGAATCGCAATGTGTCCCATAACACCTACTACCAGCATGGCGCCGAACAGATCCGGTGCATTGTTGGCAATGACCATCATCCGCCACAGCAGCATAATGAACATCAGAATAATGGCAACCGCTCCGAACAATCCCAGTTCCTCACAGATAATGGAGAAGATCATATCGTTCTGTGCCTCGGGCAGAAAGCTTAACTTCTGCATGCTTTGTCCCAGTCCCTTGCCCCAGATGCCGCCGCTACCGATGGCATACAGTGCCTGTAATGTCTGGAAGCCTTTGTCCTGCGCCTGACTCTCCGGATTCAGCCACGCCTGGATTCTCGCCAGACGGAAACCTTCTATTTTATCACCCATCTGTACTACTAAAAATACCAGCAGCGCAGCAGCGGCTATCACACTTAATCCCATGATGATAAATTTCTTGTAATCCGGGCTTGCCACAAACACCATCAGGATGGCAATACCCATAATAATGATTGCAGAGCTCAAGTTATCCGTAATGAGATATACGCATGCCGCGATCGGCAGAGGTGCTGCCATCATAATGAAAAATCCCTTCATGGTGCGGACGCTTTTTCCCATCTTACATACCAGACTTGCCAGGAACAGGATCATACACAGCTTTGCCACCTCTGCCGGCTGTAAGTTAAAGCCGGTATGCGGAATACCGATCCATCGTCTTGCACCGTGGGAACTGATACCTAACGGTGTCAGCACCAGGAAGATCAGCACCATGGAGACCACATAGCCCAGTGTTGCGAACCTCTCCCAAAACGTATACGGGATATTGGCAATGATGATCATGAATACCAGTCCGATGATATTGGCGATCAACTGTTTTTTCATATAATAGGCTGCATCCCCATAAGTGTCATATGCCTCATAGGAGCTGGCGGAATAGATCATGATCAGACCAAATCCCAATAAAAACAATACAATGAAAAGCAGACTGTAATCAAAAAAGTATTCAGATTGTTGTTTCCTTTTACGTTTTCTGCGAGCTTCTGCCATGCCTGCTTTTACTCCTTTATTTCTATACATTATTACTTTCTATTACTATTATTCTGCCAGACCATGCACATACTCTTTGAAAAGCTGTCCTCTGACTTCATAGTTCGGGAACATACCCCAGCTTGCACATGCCGGAGACAGAAGAACCGCATCTCCAGGTTCTGCCAGTTCCGTACACAGCTTCAGACATTCCTCATAGGTATCCGCAAAACGGATTTTATCAAACCCATGCTTCTTGGCACACTCTGCAATCTTCTCTCTGGTCTGTCCGATGAGGACGAGGCATTTTACCTTGCCGTCAAAGCTGTCGATCCACTCGTCATATTCGCTCTGCTTGTCATAACCGCCGCCGATGAGAACCGTCGGTTTGCTCATGGCTTTGATGCCCTGAATAGCGGCATCGGGATTGGTTCCCTTGGAATCGTTGTAATAATCCACACCACCCTTGGTGGCCACGAACTCGATTCTGTGCTCCACTGCGTGGAAACCGCGGATCACAGTAAGGATCGTCTCCATGGGTACCTGCATGCCCTCTGCGATAGCAATGGCTGCCATAACATTTTCCACATTGCACAATCCTACCAGATTCATATCTTTATGAATATCCATCAGCTCGTGCTCTTCGCCGTTTACGCTCTTGATGATCTTGTCATCCCGCAGGAAATAACCGTTCTCCAGCTCGTGATGGGAGGAGAACAGGACCGGAGTGGCAGGACATCTGTCGGCGAAATCTCTGGTATAATCATTGTCATAATTCAGCACACAGATATCTGCCTTCGTCTGATGGGAGGCCACTGTTTCCTTAGCCGCCACATAGGCTTCCATGGTGTGATGTCTGTTCAGGTGATCCGGTGTGATGTTCAGGATTGCGGATACCACCGGATGGAATGTATGTATGGTCTCTAACTGGAAAGAACTGATCTCTCCCACAGTAACACTGTCCTTCGAAGTCTTATCAGCTTCCAGGGTATAGGGATTACCGATGTTACCTACCACAAAAGTCTTATCCTCACCGAAGTGTGCCTTCATGATCTCACCGGTGAGTGTGGTGGTCGTCGTCTTGCCGTTGGTACCGGTAATGGCGATCACTCTGCCCTGCTCCGCAAGGAATCCCAGTTCAATCTCGCCTAAGATCTGTACGCCGCGGTCTCTCATGCGGTTCACCAGAGGAATATCCGTAGGTACTCCGGGACTTAATACTGCTGCCTGAATACTTAACTCCACATTTTCAGGAAGTTCTCCGGCGATGCAGACCGCCTGACTTCCTTCCGGAAGCTTTGCCTTCAGATCTTCCCCTGTCAATTTATCACTGCTGTCATACAGAACTACGTCTGCATTGTATTTTTCCAATAAAGCCACTGCACCGATCCCGCTGATGCCAGAGCCGATGACCAGACATTTTTGTCCTTCTAACATTTTCCTTACCATACCTTTCTGTAAAAGTCCATTAGTTCATTATAACGCATTCCCGGCGAATGGGGAAGAGAAAAATAGAAGCCCTCCAACATATATATGTCAGAGAGCTCCGGTTCATTCCGTTATTTCTGTAATTTTATAACACCTATTCCGGGTTCCCCGCCTATGTTCTGTTCCACGATCACATAGGGACCTCTCATTCCGTAAACATAATCAAATACCGGTTCCAGCCGCTCTTCCCCGTGAAGTCCCATCAATCCGTATTTTCTGACTGTCATCCGGTCGTCGATATATACATACCCGGGGATTGCGTCGTATTCCTTATTATATTCCGTCACACTAATAAAAAAGCGTGAGTCCCCGGAGAAGATCATCTCTCCCTTCGTATCCATAATACAGTACAATCCCTTGGATACAAAAGCCATGCCGTCATGGAATTCCCCTGCCAGTACTCTTCTGCCTTCCGTCGCTTCATAGGGGTAAAAATCAATCTGGATTTCTCCTTTTGTATCAATGTATGCCCACTGCTCTCCTTTTCCGTTGTGATCCGCATCCTTCACCGCGGCGAGTCCCTCGCTGAAATCCCCCACTTCATCGTATTGGCACGGGATCACACATTGCCCTGCTTCGTCAACAAAACCCCATTTTCCGTCTTTTTGAACTGCGGCATACCCTTCCGAATAATATCTGGCAGCATCGTTAGGAATATTGTTGTACTTGCAGGATGTGACCAATATCTCCTTCTCCAGATCCCACACTCCCCATTTGTCGCTCCCATTCTGTACAGCAACCATGTTGTCATTCACAAAACGAATATCTTCGTATTGTCCCGGTTCCAATACCCATGACCATTGCAGGCTTCCCACGTCTCCATTATCAAGAAATTCTTTGTAAATGGCTTCCATATTTTCATTTTTCAAAGCGCATCCGGTCAATGTATTCATCAGAAAAATAATTGCCGCCATGCACAGATATCTTTTTTTCATAGGATTGTTGTCCCTTCCGTTTTTTCACAGAATAGCACAACATAACATCAAAGTTGCATCATAACAAAAAGACCCCCGGGAACCGTTATCTGTTCCCGGGGATCTTTCGTCTGTCATTGTTTACGCTTCTACGATCAGGTATCTGCCGTCTCCGATATCGAAGACTTCATCGGCTTCCAGAATCTCATCATCCACAGCGCCGTCCACGTCCATGCCGGCTTCATCGAAATACTCGATGACATCATCCACGGAATCTACCACGACTGCCATGCACTCTTCCAGAAAATCTTCTGCTTCATCCAGAGTCTCTGCCACGGCTTCCGGAAAAAGCTGGAGCTGTTTGTCCAGGAAGCATTCCAGTACCGCATCATCATATTCACGCATACTATTACCTCCAAATTCTTACGAAAATGTCTTATTTATTCTCATCATAATATGGATATGTAGTTACGTCAATTAGTAATTCGATGTGGATGTAAATTGAGAGTTAGTGAAATATCCCCGTAGCCCTTGGCAGGGTATAAGAAACGCGACACGCTCGCGCTCTGTCGCAGAACGTAACGGTACATAAGCGGTCACAATACGACCGCTAAGTACCGACGTCTGCTTATTCTTATACCCAGCCGGGGCTACTGTTTTCCTTTAAAACAACCCTAAACTAATGAAAATAGTGGAAATTGAGTAGAAAAAAGTTCTTTAGAAGAAGCAATTCCTCTGTATCAGATCTTTTCTGTAATTATAGAGGAAATTATTTGCTCCCAAGACAATAATTCCACCATTTCCTGTTATTTGATGGATTTTAGCGGAGTCAGTAAACAGAACGCCCACGGCGGATGGAATGTCCTTCCGAGGATGTTTGTCGAAGGGTGTTGATATTTTCTTGAAAAGTGTTGAAAGACAGGGGGAAAGCGGACACGATGTCCGCGTCAGCCGATTCGCGCCATGGAGGGCGCGTGTAGGCGACCCCGTAATGATGAGAACTGTTTATCACTTTTCGTAGAAAATTCACACCCGGAGACCTTACATCGAGGAAGGATGTTCCGTTCACCGCGGGCGTTCGTGGGGATATGGCAGTCCTACGTTACGAGCCATGCTCTCAATTATTTGCAATACTTCAGCAGATCCAGCGGCTGTGCGATAATGGCGTCGGCGTGGCCTTCTTCCAGCTCCGCACGGTCACGGAATCCCCAGAGGACACCTACGGTGAAGGCGCCTGCCGCCTTGCCGGTCTTCATATCTGTGGCAGTGTCTCCCATGTAGAGCACTTCGTCTGCGGTGAGACCGAACTGGTCTAAGATGCGGAAGACTCCGGCGGGATCGGGCTTGATGGGCACGCCGTCCACCTGTCCCTGCACTACATCAAAATAGCCCTTGCCAAACAGGCTCTCGATGACATCCACGGTGGCATGGTGGGGCTTATTGGAAAGTACTGCGATCTTCATACCACGTTTCTTCAACTCTTCCAGTAGTTTTGGGATTCCTTCATAAGGCTTCACCTGATACATACAGTTTGCCTGAAAGATCTCCTTGTATCTGGCATAGGCTGCCTCAAAATGGGTAAGTTCCGTATCACCGCCCTTGATCAGTGCCCGCTTTACCAGATTGGCGGCACCGTCTCCCACAAAATATTTATAATCCTGTACTGAGAAAGGTCCATAGCCGAATTCCGCCATAGTCTTGTCTCCACTGTATTTCATACTCATGATAGAATCGGATAAGGTTCCGTCCAGGTCAAAAATTGCTGCTTTTATCATATGAATGCTCCATTCTTCCGATACTTATTATATAATCTCACGAATTCGTGCTATCGCACCAGGCATCCTGCTTTGCAGGATATTCGTTCACTAATAACGTAAATTTACTATACTGTCTGCAATCCATGCAGTTCCTGATAGACTCTTCCCACGGGAAGACCTACCACATTATTGTAATCACCCACGATGCCGCTGATATACCGGGCACAAAGCCCCTGAATGCCATATGCTCCAGCCTTGTCCATCGGATCCCCGGTAGCCACATATTCCCGGATCTGTGCATCGGTCATGGGATAAAAATGCACTGTGGTCTTCTCATGAAAAGTCAGCGTCTTCCTCTCACCATTTTCCTCATAGAGGATCGTCACGCCTGTGTATACCTCATGTCCTCTGCCCTGCAGCATAGTAAGCATGGCTACCGCGCCTTCCATATCCGCAGGCTTACCCAGGATCTTACCGTCGCAGGCGACCACGGTATCGGCTCCCAGCACAACATTATCTGTTATAGTAGTTTCTCCACTTGTCTGTTCCGGATCAAAGCCTTCGGAACCTTCATCCGTCCGGCTGACACCGGATCCTTCTTCCAGTCGTTCGGCGTCAGTAACCGAACCCTGCGATGCCATCATAGAGAAAAGCTTCTCCCACACCGCTTCCGCCTTCTGCGCCGACAACTCTTCCACCACTTTCGCAGGCTCTGTGGATGTGATCTTTTCCTCGGTCTCGCTGACCACAACTTCAAAATCAAGTCCTATCTGGGACAAGAGCTCCCGCCTCCTGGGGGAGGCGGATGCTAATATGATCTTCTTATTCATGATGTGTCTCCGGGATAAAAGTTCTGCTTTCGATGGCAGATTCTCCCGCAGCCTCCTTTGCTTTTTGAATGGCCTCCAGACAGAAAGCATCCTGAGAGTTAAACAGCTGCTTTCCTCTCTTGTCCTGCTTCTCATAGTTACCATCCGGCTGTAAAATCGAAGCCTTCACATTATCCTTCAGCTGACTGTTCAGAATATGTAGCAATTCCTCCTTCAGTTCCGGGCGATCCACCGGGAAGAGGATCTCCACACGACGCTCCAGATTACGGGGCATCCAGTCGGCACTTCCACAGTAGATCTCATAATGATCATCATTTGCAAAATAGAAAATACGGCTGTGCTCCAGGAAATTACCGACGATGGAGCGGACACTGATATTCTCGCTGACACCCGGGATCCCCACCTTCAGGCAGCAGATACCTCGAACGATCAGTTCGATTTTCACGCCTGCCGCACTCGCCTCATACAGGGCACGGATAATATCCTTGTCGCAGAGGGAGTTCATCTTCGCAATGATATGGGCTTTCTTTCCTTCCAGCGCATAATTTTTCTCCCGCTCGATCAAGTGCAGGAACTTATCCTTCAGCCATAACGGTGCCAGTGCCAGTTTGTTCCAGAACAACGGCTCCGAATAACCGGACAGCATGTTGAACACTGCCGTGGCATCCTCTCCGATGCGTTCCGCACAGGTCAACATTCCTACATCCGTATACAGCTTCGCCGTAGCATCGTTGTAGTTACCGGTGCCCAGATGAACATATCTGCGGATGCCGTCCTCTTCTCTGCGGACCACAAGCGTGATCTTGGAATGGGTCTTTAATCCCACCAGTCCGTAGATAACGTGACAGCCTGCCTTTTCCAGCATTCTCGCCCAGACAATATTATTCTCTTCATCGAAACGTGCTTTCAGTTCCACCAGAACCGTAACCTGCTTGCCGTTCTCCGCCGCCTGTGCCAGTGCCGCTATGATCGGAGAATTGCCGCTGACACGATACAGCGTCTGCTTGATGGCCAGTACTTCCGGGTCTCTCGCCGCCTGACGGATGAAATCCACCACCGGCGTAAAGCTCTGGAACGGATGATGCAGGAGAATATCCCCCTTGCGGATCTCCTCGAAAATATTGCAGCCTGCGGGAAGTGCCGGCGACTGCTGAGGTTCATACTTCGGCGTCTTTAAATGGTCAAAACCATCCAGACCGTAGATCTTCATTAATACCGTCAGATCTAAGGGACCGTCGATCTCATAAATATTCTGTGTCTCAATGTTAAGTTCCTTTTTAATGATCTTCAGCAGCCGTTTATCCATGCCGCTTTCCACTTCCAGGCGGATGGCTTCGCCCCACTGACGCTTCTTTAACTGCTTCTCGATCTCTTTTAACAGATCTGCTGCCTCATCCTCGTCAATGCTTAAGTCCGCATTACGCATGATCCGGAACGGATGGGCACAGACAATATCATAATTCAGGAACAGTTTATCCATGTTCCGTTCGATGATTTCTTCTAACAGGATGATCTTGCAGCTCTTGCCCTTGGACGGGATCCGCACCACACGGCTTAAGACGCTGGGCACCTGCACAGTGGCAAATTCCAGTTCCTCGTCGCTGTTTTTCTTCCGCACCATTGCTCCAATGTTCAGAGACTTGTTGCGGATCAGAGGAAACGGTCTGGAAGAATCCACTGCCATAGGGGTCAGTACGGGATACACATTTTCCTGAAAATACTGATCCACATACGCAGCTTCCTCCGCCGTCAGCTGTTCATGCTCTCTGATGATATGCAGACCGTTTTTTTCCAGAAGAGGGAGTAAGGAACGGTTATAAGTGGAATATTGCAGATCCACCAGTTCATGGATCGCCACATGCAGCGCCTTTAGCTGCTCTGTGGGAGTCATGCCGGCGATATCCTTTTTGGTATAGCCCGCATTCTCCATATCCTTTAAGGATGCCACCCGGATCATGAAAAATTCATCCAGGTTAGATGCTGTAATGCTTAAAAATTTCAACCGTTCAAACAGAGGGATGTTTTTATCCCTGGCTTCATTCAACACTCTGTGGTCAAAAAGCACCCAGCTGAGTTCCCGGTTGGTATAATACTTGGGATCACTGAAATTGATTTCCATATTGTCCTGCTGCCTCCCTTAAAATTTCTTCTTCTGCCGAATCACCGGTGTGATGCTATATACTTCTTTGAAAAATTCCGTGTTCGTCTGGAAGAATCCTCTTTCCAGCGTAATATCTTCCTGGGTATCTATTTTCAGGATCAGTTCGTTATCCTGCAGTGTAGCCTTCACACCCTTCATTTTCTGTTTGTGGCTGCGGTCCAGACTGTTGCCCAGTCGCAATATAGCTGTCAATTTCGCTACAATCAAATAGCTCTCCTTATCCAGTCCCTGGGGACGATCCTGTGCCTGCCCGTAATACACGAAATTACTGTGATTAAAACGCACCACATTAGCTACGATCTCACGCTCCATATGGGAAAGTCCGATCATCTCCGTCGCCATGATAATATCATAGGACGCTTCTCCGATATTGATCATGCTGATATATTTTCCACAGTCATGCAAGATCGCAGCCAGGCGCAGATACAAGCGCTCTCTCTGGCCCATGCCGTGGACCTTTTTCATACTGTCAAAAATCGTTGTGGTGATATGTTCCAGGGTATCCGCTCTCCTGGTACTGCCGTTGTAGCGTTTGCTGATATTCATAGCGCAGGCAATAATATCCTCCGCAAAATCATGTTCTCCCCGGAGTAATTTATTCTGCTCCGCATATTCATAAGCGATACCATCGCACAATGTGACACCCGGTGCCCAGATCAGCGCCGCTCCCATCAGTTCGGAGATACGTTTGGTCAGAACCGCACTGATATACACAAGAGGGACTTTTTCCTCCGCAATATCCATCCGCTTTGCAAGCTCCGTGGTTCCTCTGGTCCGAAGTGCCTCCATCAGCTGGTTAAATGCCTTACTGTCCACCATGGCATTTCCGTCTCCCCGCTCATGTGCCTTCCGCACTGCCCAGGGTGACAGATAATCATCCACAATAATGATATTTTTGATCTCACGATCCTTAAGATACAGCTTTTTATAATCATCTAACTGTGCCGTAGCCAGTTCGTCCACCAGCTGCTCCATCTGGGCACTGCCCGCATTCAGATGATTCAACAGCTCCTGTAAACGCAATACACCAAGGCGTAAGTTCTGGGTCGATACCAGAGTATCCTTGTCAAACAGGGATATCTGAATACTTCCGCCTCCAATGTCCAGAATCGCCGTCTTCTCCTCGATGATCCTGCGGAACGTCTCCCCTTTGGAGGCAATCGACTTGTAATCCAAAAATCTCTGCTCGGAGTTGCTTAAGATCTCTACCCGGATGCCGGTGCGCTGCTCAATCTGATCCTGCAGGATCAGGGTATTCTCCGTCTCACGGATGGCACTGGTGCCGTATGCCTTATAAGCGATCACCTTATAAGATTCCATGATCTGTGCGAATTCTTTCAGGGTATGACACAGATCATCCATTTTTTCATTGCTGATCTTCCCATTGGCGTAGGTATCCGATCCCAGATCGATTCTCTGGCGGATACAGTCGATCTCCCGCATGGTATTTTTCCCCGAAAAATCAAATATTTTCATGGTGAGTTCGAAACTGCCCACATCGATGGCAGCGAAAGTTTTTACACTCATAGGGTTCCTCACTTTCCTAACAGGTAATCAATGAACTGCTGGGCACTTCTTCCGGACAATCCGCCGTGGGACAGTTCCCATTTATTAGCCTCCAGTAAAAGCTCCTCTTCCGGCGTCTCCACATGATAACGCTCCGCCAGTGTCTTTACGATATTCTGGAATTCCTTTTTATTGGGAGCACCGAAGTAAATAGTCACACCAAATCGATATACCAGCGACAGCTTCTCCTGTACGGTATCACTGGTGTGCATATCCTCACGGGTCTCTTCCTTGTCGCTGTAATTCTCACGGATGAGATGACGACGGTTGGATGTCGCATAGATCAGAACATTCTCCGGCTTTTTCTCCAGTCCGCCCTCGATGACTGCCTTGAGGTATTTGTACTCGATCTCAAATTCTTCAAAGCTTAAGTCATCCATGTAAATAATGAATTTATAATTACGGTTCTTGATCTGACTGATGACCGTATTCAGATCCTGGAACTGGTGCTTGTAGACCTCGATAATACGCAGTCCCCTGTCATAATATTCATTGGCAATAGCTTTGATGCTTGAGGATTTACCGGTGCCGGCATCGCCAAACAGCAGACAGTTATTGGCCTTTTTCCCATTCACAAATGCCTCAGTGTTGTCCACCAGCTTTTTCTTGGGAAGCTCGTAGCCTACCAGATCATCCAGCTTCACATGGGCAATATTCAAAATCGGAACGATATGTACTCCTTCCTCATCATGGGTGATGCGGAAAGACTTGTGCAGCCCGAATTTACCGACGCCGTATTCTTTATAGAACTGGGTCAGGGTAGCCTTCATCTCTTCAGCTGTTCCGTCTGCGCAAAACTTCTCCGCCAGCTCACAGATTCGGGCGCAGATCCGTTTATTATAGACCTTGCTCTCCTGCATGCTGCTGGCATAATCTTCTATTAAGGAAAATTCCGGTACCTTAAGTGTCTCCATCATGGGAGCAAAATCAAAATCATAGAATTCCTTGAAAATGCGGATATCATGCAGCGCCGCATCGTTGATGGAGCCGGCGATCTCTCCGCGGATCTCACAACCGCAGCTGTAACTGTTCTCGTTGTTCACCAAAAGATTTGCCAGGTAACAATGCCACAGATTCCCATGAAATCCGTAATTACCCGCCAGGTCGATCAGATCATGGATGCACTCGTAAAACAGTGCCGCCATATCCTCCGTATTGTAATATTCATCATCGTAATGAGACATGAGAAATGCCATATCATACAGCAGTTCCCCATCCTCAAAATCACGATATACGATCAGTTCTTTTTCTCTCATATGTCTAACCTTCTTGTCTTATGTTTTAACTATTCAGAGCTATGTAACTATTATCGAATGGTCGTCGAATGCTTGCATTCATAATACTTAGTAATTGCCCAGGATCTTCATGCTGCGGGCTTCTTCCCGAAGTCCCCGCAGTGCGTTCTTCACTGCACTGTCCGCAAGGTTCCCCTCAAAATCGATGAAGAAACGATACTCCCAGTTCCGGTCGGGAATGGGACGGCTCTCGATCTTGGTCATATTCAGATTATTGTAAATAAAATGGGACAGAATGTGATACAGAGATCCGCTCTCGTGGGGAATCTCCAGACACAGACTGATCTTGTTGGCATTTTTACGGAAAATCTTCTGATTCGTCACAATGATAAAACGGGTGGAATTACTGTCGGAATCATTGATCCCTTTTTTCAGAATTTCCAGTCCGTAGGTTTCTCCCGCGTATTCGCTGGCGATAGCCGCCTGGGTTTTATCCTTTTCCTTCGCCACTTTTAATGCTGCGAAAGCGTTGTTCTGCATACTGATCTGCTGCCAGTCATGGTCCGCAAGATATCTGGCACTCTGCATCAGGGACTGGGGATGGGAATAGACTCTTTTGATCTCTTCCATCTTCGTCCCGGGCAGTGCCAACAGACAATGCTCGATGGGAATGACCTGCTCTCCTACGATATAATTCTCGAATTCTACCAGCAGATCATAGATCTCATTCACGATTCCGGCGGTGGAATTCTCAATGGGAAGTACCGCGAAATCCGCGCTGCCTTCATCAATGGCACTCATGGCATCCCGGAAAGTTTCCACATGGAAGGCATTGACATTTTCCCCGAAAAATCTGCGCATGGCAGCCTGGGAATAAGATCCCTCCGCTCCCTGGTAGACCACTCTGGCACAGTCGGTTTCCAGTTCTTCCACGCCGATAAAAGGAAGCCTTCCTTCACTTCCGTGGGCGGCTAACAACTGGTACTGAAGTTTCCGGCTCATGGACATGATCTGTTCAAACAGTTCCTCTACGCCGTGGCTGTTGAAATCGTTGTGGGTCAGTGCCTTGACACCGGCGATCTTCTCCTGCTCACGCTGCTTGTCAAATACTTTTTTCCCTGTCTCTATTTTATATTCCGCCACCTGTCTGCTGACATCCATGCGCTTCTCATAGAGATCCACGATCTGCCTGTCGATGGTGTCGATCTGTTGTCTTAACTGTGATAAATCCATGCTGTTCTCCTTAACTTAACTGATATCCGCGAATTGCTCCGCTGCAAAGAAGCTCCCGCAATTCTCAAACATTCGGAATTCGCTGGCTCCAAATGTAACTATTCAGAATAGTTACATTCTATATCAATTTCACCTTGTTCGCAAGCAAGAAGCACGGTATAATATTATATATTACACAAACTTTACATTCCATCTTGTTGGAAAGAAGGTTAACACATGAAAGATAAAAAAGCCTTGTTCATTTTAATTCCTTTTCTTCTGTTCGTGATCATCGTCGGCGCACTTGCCATCGTGGGCGACCGGATCCCCGACAATCCCCCGGAGACCGTAGGCAATACCGCGGGCAATCTGAACAATTCCGGTTACTTCTGTGAGTACGACGGAACGGTGTATTTTGCCAATGCTTACGACAACAACACCCTGTACTCCATGGATCCTTCGGAGCAGAATATCAAAAAACTCGGCAACGCTTCCGTGGAAAATATTTTAGCCGGAGGAAACTACCTCTACTATTACCAGACCGGAGCTTCCGGGGATGCCGGTATCGGTGCCCTGCGCACCGTTCGTTCCTTTAACCGCTGTAAGTTAAACGGTACGGATGTGACCGGGCTTACCAGAGATCCCATCGTTTCCGCCCAACTGGTGGGAAGTAACCTCTATATTATGACCGTGGGTGATAACGGACCTTTATTTTACCGCATGGGAATCGACAAATCCGACAAAACGGATCTGGCAGATTACGAGATCAATCCCGCCTGTGCCGTGAACGGTACCATCTATTACAACGGTACTCAGGAAAATCATTATCTCTATGCGCTGAATACCTCGACGGACAGCATCTCCACTCTATGGGACGGCAATCTGTGGTACCCTATTGCACAGGGTGACTATATCTACTATATGGATGTGGAAAATAATTACAGACTCTGCCGCTACTCTTTGTCCCGGAATGAGGTGGAAGTCCTGACCGAAGAGCGGATCGACTGCTTCAATGTAGGATACGGCTATGTATACTATCAGGTGAACGGCGAAGAGGCATGCCTGAAATGCATGCGGGATGATGGCAGTGATTCCCGGGTCATTGCAGAGGGCAATTATACTGCCATCCATATGACTTCCCAGTATGTTTATTTCCAGATGTTCGGAGATACTTCCACCTGGTATCACTCCCCTTTGGGCAGTCAGAGCTACAGCGGATTTGATGCAGCCAGACAGGCAGCACTGGATGCATTGAAAAAATAATGACAGGCAACAAGAGCCGCAGACATTTCGCCTGCGGCTCTTATTTTTCGTTCCTGTTGCAAATTATTTTCAGCCTTCTTCGATATGATTCAGACCCTGATTCAGGATCGTGATGATATGGTCATCTGCCAACGCATAAAAAATCGTCTTGCCATCTCTGCGGTTTTTCACCAGATCCATCTGCTTCAATACCCGCAGCTGATGAGAAATAGCAGACTGAGACATGCCCAGCAGCGTGGCAATATCATACACACACATCTCAGAGCACAACAGTACCGACAAAATTTTTAATCTCGTTGCATCTCCAAACACTTTGAAAAACTCTGCCAGATCCTGAAGTTCCTCTTCCGGCGGCATCTTCTCATCGATCTGTCTTATGGTCTCCGGATCAGCGGAGAGATAACTATTCTTCTCTTCCATCGTAATCTCCATTATCATTGCTGTATCAGCGGATGCCTGCCGCACCTGCTGTTATCTACGGTTGACTATATTTACTATACACTATTTCTGAGAATTCGACAAATGGAAATATTGCTGCATCCCCTCTGTCATGGTAATCGTCCCCGCATGGTCGATGAACAATGCTTCTGCATCGTATTTTTCCAGGAGCTTCTGTCCTTCCTCCGATCCCAATACAAAGCAGGCGGTAGACAGCGCATCACTTAAAAATCCGTCCTTGGTCACGATGGTAACTCCCGCCACATCGCTGCGCGCCGGGGAGCCGGTCCGGGGATCCAGTATATGATGATATCTGACACCATCCACTTCCACGTACCGCTCATAATCTCCAGAAGTGGATACACAGTACCCGCCAGCCAGCGTCAGCACTCCTGCACTTTGCGAAGGCTCCAGCGGATCTGTCACCGCAATCTGCCAGGTGCCGCCCTCCGGCTTGTTTCCATAGGTTAAAATGCTGCCTCCCACAGAGATCACGGCTCCGCTTACCTCCGGATATTCCTCCAGGGTCTTCCGGATCTCATCCAGTGCCACCCCTTTTCCCACTGCTCCGAGGTCTATCTGCATTCCCGCCGGAATACTCACCACTGTACTGTTCGTCCGTTGTTCCAATATCATCTGCTTCCAGCCTGCCAAAGCGCATGCCTGTTCTATTTCCTCCCGCTCCGGAAGTTCATAGTCCTGCGGGTCATCTGCTGCCGCCCAGGTATCAATGTCCCACAGTCGGCTGAGCTTACCGATGCTCACATCGAAAGCCCCACCTGTCTGTTCCGAGATCTGCAGGCATCGTTTCAGCCAGCCTGCCATCGCGGCGGAGACCTGTATCGGTCCCTTTCCGGCAGTTGCATTGATCTTCGCCACTTCCGCACTATCCAACCGCCAGGAAAGTTCCTGTTGTTCCAAGTCGTTTAGTTTTTGCAAAACAACGTCCGTTACCTTTTCATCTGTTTTTCCGTTCGTTGCAGTCGGGGAATTTCCGGTGACATAAACAGTCTGGGAGATCACAGTTCCCATGGCGGTATCTATGCTATTTTCGCATTCGGTCTGCTGTCCGCAGCCTCCGAGAAAAAGTGCCAGGATCATTGCAAAAAGCGTTGCCAGGCGCACCGCCCACGGCATTTTCAAATACTTCTTCATTTTTTACATTCCTTTTGCTATACTGTTCTCATCGAAAGGAGTTCCTTATTCCTATGAATGCTTCCATGAATGATCGAAAAAAAGCAGTTCTCCTTGCAGCAGTTCTGCTTGTAATAGCCATCCTTTGCGGAATCCGGATCTATGCGGTCTCCCACAGTTCCACCGGAAACGGTCAGGCACTCTATGCTGACATTTATCAAAGCGGTGAATTACTTGAGACCATCCGTCTGGACACAGTGACTGACGAATATACCTTTGAAGTTCCGGGAGAGGGTGGCGCCTCGAACACCGTCTGCGTCCGTCCGGGCAGCATCGCCATTATCTCTGCCAATTGTCCGGATCAGATCTGTGTGCATCAGGGATTTATCAGCACCTCACTGCTTCCCATCACCTGTCTGCCTAACCGGCTGGTGATCCGGGTCAGGGAAGAGGCTGCCTGTTTGGATGACACGACGCTCGTCCCGGACGGCGTGACCTATTGATAGAATATCATGATGCCAGGGTCAAAAGGTCTAAGCCCACTTGAGCTTGCTCATAAGTGGGTGAAAGACCTTAGGACCCGCCCCGATATGAGCATAAAAGTGGGATGATAATCCCACGATATGCGAATATTGGGTAGGATTGTGGGAGTGCATAGCACGGAGCAATCCGTAGGCATCAAAGTCGGGGGCTTTTGACCCCGACATCATATCATTTTTGCCTGCACTGCGTTTACGAATTACAAAAACACGGAGATTATGGAGATGATACGGAGATGATTATGAAACCACCCATAGCTACCAAAAAACTAACGACGCTTTCCCTGCTCTCTGCCATTGCGCTAGCGCTGTATGCCGTGGAAAGCGCTCTGCCCCCCATTGTTCCGATCCCCGGCATTAAGCTGGGGCTTGCCAATATAATAACGCTTGTTGTTCTATGGAAATATTCCGCAAAAGATGCTTTTTTCGTGCTTTTGGTGCGGATTCTTTTAGCGACCCTGTTCTTCGGTCAGGCCATCAGTCTCCTGTACAGTCTCTCCGGCGGTCTCCTGTGCCTTCTGGCAATGGTATTTGTGCAACGGCTGTTGCATGGACATTATCTGTTCCTTGCAAGTATGACCGGAGCTGTTTTTCATAATCTGGGGCAGATCGGTGTTGCGTTTTTACTGACTTCTGTTCCCGCTGTGCTGGTCTATCTGCCGTTTTTACTGTTAAGCGGTCTGGTGACCGGTCTGTTCATCGGTCTCTGTGCCCGTTTTACGCTTCGTTTCCTTCCGTAAGATCCACAGGAAGCTCCGACAGCATCTGTGTTACGGTCTTATGCGTAATAGGATGACGGAAATTCGGTGCCAGCTCACTTAAAGGCTTCAGTACAAAATAACGATTCTCCATATCGATATGTGGGATCACCAGATCCTCGGAAGCATACACCAGATCATCATAGAAGATAATATCCAGATCCAGTGTCCGGGGACCCCAGTGAAGCTTACGTTCTCTTCCTTCCATCTGCTCAATACGGTGCAGCTCCTGTAATAATTCTTCCGGTGCAAGCAACGTTCGGATCTCAAACATTCCATTTACGAAATTATCCTGCTCTACGACGCCATAAGGCAGTGTCTCCAACAGCTCCGACACCTTTTCCACTCTGATGTCTTTGTTCTTCTGAAGCTGTCCCAAAGCCTGCGCAATATGCTCTCTGCTGTCTCCCATATTGGAACCCACGGCAATATAGGCTTCATGCCATTCCCTGTGAATTGCCACAGATACACTGCCAAAGGGTAACGGAATCGGAGCCTCAGGCTTGCGGATCTCCAGATCCAGTCCCTGTATAAGCGGAAAATGCTGTAATACTTCGTAAGCAGTCCGCTCCGCCACCGTTTCGATCAGTTGAAAAGTATGCTGCTGCATGAACTCCGTGATAAACTGGCAGACCTCTCCGTAATTGGTGGAGAGACTTAAGTCATCCGCCAGTCCTGCCGGACGGGTATTTGTATACAACGTGGCATTCACATAAAAATGCTGTCCTTTTTCATTTTCTTCCGGATATACGCCGTGATGCGCATATACTTCCAGTTCTTCGATACGGATCTGGTCCTCATAAGTGCTGTTTTTCATTTGCCGCCTCTGCCTTTCCCAACGCTTCTTCGCAAAATATCAGTTGCTGCTGTTTAAAATAGCTTCACACATTTTAATGGTGCGGACATTTTCCTTCACATCATGCACACGGACGAACATGCATCCCTTCTGCACGCCGAACATGGTGGTCACAAGCGTCCCCTCTACTCTCTCAGTCACCGGCAGATCCAGTGTCAGTCCGATCACGGATTTACGGCTGCATCCTAAAAGCAACGGATAACCAAACATATTCAGTTCTTCCAGACAGTTGATGATCTCCAGATTGTTCTCATAGGTCTTGCCGAAGCCCACACCGGGGTCTAAGATGATCTTCTCATCCGCGATGCCTGCTGCTTCTGCCAAATGAATCGTGTCCGCCAGATCCGCTGCCACATCCTGCATGAAATCCCGATAATCCGCTTCCTTACGGTTATGCATCAGACAACAGGGCAGACCGCTCTTCGCAATGACCTCTGCCATACGGTTATCATATTTCAGTCCCCAGATATCGTTGATAAGGTCCGCCCCCGCACGGATTCCTGCCTCTGCCACTCCGCTTTTGTAGGTGTCCAGGGAAATGGGAATGTCAAAATTTGTCTTCACCGCCTCGATCATGGGTACGACCCTGGCAATCTCCTCCTCATCGGATAACAGGGTATAACCCGGTCTGGTGGATTCTCCGCCGATATCCACAATATCCATCCCCTCAGCGATCATTTCTTCCACATGCTTCAATGCCCGGTCTCTGTCATTCCACTTTCCTCCGTCGGAAAAAGAATCCGGGGTCACATTCAGGATTCCCATTACATAAGTATGTCCCTTGGTCTGAAACTCTCTGTTGCCAATCTTCATTTGTCTTCTCCCCACGCTTCCTATATATTATTTATGATGTTCCCGACACTAATCAATACTTAATGGTCAGGTTCTTCTTGCCGTCTTTCCAATTGCAATCCTTCTCCGCATCGCAGGCAAAGCAGGCACGGCTTGCCTTATCCGCCCGGTATAGAATACCGTTTAGATTCTTCTCCTTCGCCGCCTCGGGATCCCGGTGTCTGGAGATCGCCGTTACAATAACACCCGTTTCTTCATCGTTAAATCCACAAGCCTTCAGAATCTCCGATGCGATCCGGGCACTGGCCTGCTCATGCGGCGTGCCATTCTCGTACTGCTCATGCTTCCCGCAATCGTGAAGCAGTGCCGCCGCATAGATCCATTCCCGGTCGATCTTAAGCCCTTCCTCCAGTGCTATGATCGTACCGATCCTGGCTACATCCAGAAAATGTACCATACTATGACGGCAGAAGCGTCTGTCTGCTTCTGCCGCATTGTTTCGTTCCAAATGATATAAAAACAAATCGTGGTTTAATATTTTATCAATTCTATCCATCAAAATCTCCACCATTTTGTCCCGGTCTCTTAACAGCTTCCTTACGCATCCGTAATGTCTATCGGCTCACCAGCTGTAAAAATCGGTCCTGTAATTCCTTATTCTCCGCAAAGACTCCCCTTGTCACCATGGTAACGGTCTGGCTGCCGGGCTTTTTGATCCCGCGCATGGTCATGCACATATGCTCCGCTTCCAACATTACCATAACTCCCTGGGGTGCCAGATATTTCATGATATCATCGGCGATCTGTGCCGTCATGCGCTCCTGGATCTGTAATCTTCTGGCATATACCTCCACAGTCCTGGCAAGCTTACTCAGACCCACAACCTTGCCATTGGGGATATATGCAACATGAGCTTTGCCGTAAAAAGGCATCAGATGATGCTCACACATAGAATAGAAGGTAATATCCTTCTCCAGTACCATCTCGTTATTGTCTACGGAGAATACCTTCGACAGATGTTCTCCGGCATCCTGATCCATACCGCCGCAGATCTCTTCATACATCCTGCCGATCCGCTCCGGTGTCTCCTTCAGTCCTTCTCTATCGGTATCTTCCCCGATTCCTTCCAGTAAAAGCTTTATTGCTTCCTGTACTTTCTTCTGATCTACCATTTTCACCGCTTCGCTTTCCGTTTATTCCCTGCTGCCTGTCTCTTCTCCATGAGCTTCAGGATTCTTCCCAGATAAGAGAGAGAGCCGAAGCACAATATCACATCATCCCGTCCTGCCAGCAGGTGACTAAGCTCCACTGCCTCTTCCAGGCTGTCCACCGCCGTCACGTCTGGGTGGACCTTTGCCACCTCTGTTGCCAGATCATAAGCATGCATGGCTCTGGGATTGTCCGGAGGTGTCACCGTGAGGATCTGATCCGCATACCTCTCTGTCAGCGCGATCACGCGGTCCACTTCCTTGTCCTTTAACATTCCCATTATATAGATAATTCTTTTATTTGTAAAATAGAATTCTATGGAATCCGCAAGTTTTGCGGCTGCATCCTCGTTATGTGCGCCGTCTACTATAAATAACGGGTGTTTTTCCAGTATTTGCAGCCGTCCGACCCAGACAGTCTCCCTCAGACCTTTCCGAATGGCAGACTCTTTGATCTCATAACCGCATTTTTCCAGAGCCTGCACCGCTTCCAGCGCCAGCACAGCATTTGCTACCTGGAATTTCCCCGCAAGGGTGATCTCCAGCTTTTTATAATTTCCATAATCGAAGGTCTGCTTTTTCAGTCCGTATTTCACATGTTTTGCATTTGCCGCATCTGCGATGGTCAGTATGCAGCCGAGTTCTGCCGCCGTCTGCTCCACCACCTTCTGTGCCGCTTCTTTTTGCCGCATGGAGACTACCTGACATCCCGGCTTACAGATTCCGGTCTTGTGTGCTGCGATCTCCTCCAGACTGTTACCTAAGAATTTCATATGATCCATACCGATGGAAGCCAGTACCGCCACCTGCGTGGTAGTGATCAGATTGGTAGCATCCTCCCTGCCGCCCATACCGGTCTCCAGTACGACGATATCACACTGTTTTTCCCGGAAATACCAAAAGGCAAGTGCCGTCTCGATCTCAAAAGGCGTCGGATGATGGAAGCCATCACTTACCATAGCATCACAATGCTTTTTGATGATCTCCAGTCCTTCACACAGATCCTTATGCGTGATCTTCTGCTTTCCGATCTGGATTTTTTCACAATATTCAATAATAACAGGTGATATATATTTACCGACGCGGTATCCGGCAGCCTGTAAGATATTGGAAATATAAGCAAGTGTGGATCCTTTTCCGTTGGTTCCCGCAATATGCACAAATTTCAAGTCATCCTGCGGATTTCCCAGTCTTCTGCACAGTTCCCGGATGCTGTCCAGCCCCGGAACGATGCCGTAAGTTCCCACTTTTTCCATATATTCCATTGCTTCCTGATAGTTCATAGCAATCTCTCCCGTATCATACGCTGAAAATTTCATATACTATGTCCATGAAAATGACAAAATCCATCGCAAACTCTTTTAAAACCTTCGGCAGGAACTTTCTCCTGTGCGGACTGTGCGGCTGGTGCATGGAGATCCTGTTCACGGCGCTGCACTCTCTTCGGCGCAGGGATCTGCGCCTTACCGGTAATACTTCTCTGTGGATGTTCCCTATCTACGGCTCCGCCTGCCTGCTTGCACCCTTCAAACGGCTATTTGAGCACCTGCACATCAGTCGTCCCGGACGCGGTCTGTTCTATATGGCAATGATCTTCACCGTGGAATATCTCAGTGGGCGCCTACTGTGGAAGCATGGTCTCTGCCCCTGGGATTACGGCAAAAGCCGTTTCCATATCCACCGGATCATCCGGCTGGACTATGCTCCCTGGTGGTTCCTGGCAGGACTGTTTTTTGAAAAGATCCTGCCCTGAGCCGTTTTACAGCATTACTGCATTGCTTCCGCCAGCATCCGTTCTTCATGAGCCTTTTTGTCCCGCACCATCTTCTTCATAAGGAAATGATAAGCGATCCAGAGGAAAATACCTGCGGTCAGCCATGCTGAGGCATTGGCAAAGCACACACCCACATAACTCATCAGATGCGCTGCCGCAAAAGCCACGATACCACGGCTCAACAGTTCCACCACACCGCCCATCATGGGCATGAAGCCGAAGCCACAGCCCTGCAGCGCATTTCGGAAGATAAATATCATTCCCAGCGGAATGAAGAACATGCCACAGATCGTAATATACGTTCTGGCGTAGCCGCATACCATCTCAACCTGTTCGGAGATAAACAGCGGTACAATATAAGGAAGCGCTATATATACCAGTCCGTAGACAATCAACGCATAGACACCGGACATGATATTGGCAGCTTTCACGCCCTTCCGTATACGGTCCAGATCATTGATACCGCGGTTCTGTGCACAGTAAGTTGCCATAGTCACACCCATTGCGGCAAAGGGCTGTGTCACCAGCTGCTCCACCTTGCAGGAGACAGAATAGGATGCCACCACGGTAGAACCCAGCAGATTCAGTGCTGCCTGTACGAGAATGGTGCCGATAGCAGTAATGGAAAACTGCAATGCCATGGGAATTCCCACGGTCAACTGGTTTTTCACACACTGACTTTCCAGTCTGCAATGCTCCGGACGGATATGCAGTGAAGGTACGCTCCTAATAATATAAATCAGGCACAGTACACCGGATAATCCCTGCGAAATGATAGTAGCATAAGCTGCGCCGCCCACTCCCATATGACCGTAAACGATCAGTACATAGTCCAGGACAATATTCGTCACCGAAGCGATCACCAGCAATACTAACGGCACTACACTGTTGCCAATGGCACGCAGAATACTGGACAACAGGTTATACAATACATTGCAGGCAATTCCCGCACAGATGATCATAATGTATTCCTTCGTCATATCGAAAATATCTTCCGGAGTATTCATCACCCGAAGCAGGCTGTCCATGCCGACCATACTGACTGCCGTCATCACGATCGTCACGATCACCGACAGGATGGCTGCGCTTCCGATACTTTTGCGCATACCCTCCCGGTCCCCGGCTCCGAAGCGTTGTGCCGTCAGCACAGTAAATCCGGTGGTCAGTCCCTGGGTAAATCCCAGGATCAGGAAGCTTACCGACCCGGTGGCTCCTACTGCCGCCAATGCATCCACACCTACGAACCGACCCACGATAATGGTATCCACCATACTGTATAACTGTTGGAAAATATTACCTATGATAATAGGAATGATAAATTTCGTAATCAGCTTAGAAGGACTGCCCTTCGTCATATCAAGTTCCATAAATCTCTTCTCCCGAAAAAACAGGACCCCGGAAGGTCCCGTCTCTTATACACATGTATACTTGTTTCTCAATATTACTGTATATCGTCAATATCCCCGAGCTCTCCGGAACCGATATCCAGCATGTTCACGGTTCTGCGCTTCAATCTGGCTTCCTCTGATTCCTTCAAAATAAATTCCTTGATCTGCTTGGAGTTACGGATATGCTCAATCAACAGTTTGGGATGAGTAGTATCACCGGTATAACAGACAATGGTACCAAGTCCTACCATTCTCTCCCAGATACTTGCCGTATGCTCCACATCCTGTACCTTGTACATATAGCAATCATTCTCTACCTTGGTGAACACCCCCGTATCCACAGTGATCATATCCTCTTTGATCACATACTTGGTAAAGGTAAAAGGTAATCCTAAAAATAACCAGCGCTTCTTTTCCACAAATTCTACTGACATAGTGCCCTCCTTTTATTGCTTGGTCCGATGTCCCACAGCCATCTGTAACGTACAGTGGAACCGGCTTTTACACGATCCGCTTCCTCGGTATAGTTCTCCTTGCCTCATTATATGATATCCTATCCTGGAATGCAAAACCTTTCTGTCATAGCCATACAAATTTTATATGTTTTTTCACTTTTTCCTGCTTGATTCTCCCCTTCAGAAATGCTATTATATTACAAATGCAAAAATACAGGAGGATAAACAATGACCGCAAAAGAATGTATCACAGGCCGCAGAAGTATCCGTCAGTATACGGATCAGCCGGTATCTCATGAGCTTCTGGCTCAGATCGTAGAGACAGCTTCTTATGCTCCCAGCTGGAAGCATACGCAAATCGTTCGTTATATCGCTGTGGAAGGCGAAAAGAAAGCGAAACTGGCAGCATGCACTTCCTCCTTCCCGGGTAATGGCAAGATCATGGAGAACGCTCCCATGGTCGTTGCAGTAACCGTGATAAAAGGCAGAAGCGGTTTCGAGAGAGACGGCTCCTTCACTACCGCCAGAGGCGATGCATGGCAGATGTTCGATGCCGGTGTTGCCAGCGAAGCCTTTTGCCTGGCTGCTTACGAGCAGGGTCTTGGCACCGTGATCATGGGTATTTTCGATCAGCAGGAAGCTGCTGATCTCCTTGAGATTCCTGAAAATCAGGATCTGATCGCACTGATCCCCATCGGTTATCCCGCAGAAGCACCCGTTGCTCCCAAACGGAAACCCGTAACGGATCTGTTATCTTATCAACAGTAATTTTAAAGTCGAAGAGTTTTTCCTCTTCGACTTTTTTCTGGTCAGGGTATGATCTGTCCGCTTCCTGCGGGCCCTGTTTCTACCCGCATCATAAGAAAAGCGCTGTATTCTTATGATGTCGCATACACAAGCGAGCACGGATTCTCCTATTCCGTACAGTCACTGTGTCGAAAATAGCAGCGCAGAAATGAGGAAATGAAAAAATGAGACACTTGATGAACCCACTTGACTTCTCTGTTGAGGAACTGGACAAGCTGTTCGCTCTGGCAGACGACATTGAGAAGGATCCCGCCAAATACGCCCACAAATGCGACGGCAAGATCCTCGCCACCTGCTTCTACGAGCCCAGCACCCGCACACGTTTAAGCTTTGAATCCGCCATGACCCGTTTAGGCGGCAGAGTGATCGGTTTCTCCGATGCTTCCTGCTCTTCCGCATCCAAGGGAGAAAGTGTATCCGATACCATCCGTATCATCTCCTGCTATGCGGACATCTGCGCTATGCGCCATCCCAAGGAAGGCGCTCCCATGGTAGCCGCAGAGAAATCCCTGATCCCCGTGATCAATGCCGGTGACGGTGGACATCAACATCCCACCCAGACCCTGACCGACCTGCAGACCATCCGCAGCCTCCACGGCGATCTGAATAATTTTACCATCGGTCTGTGCGGTGACCTGAAATTCGGCCGTACCGTACACTCCCTGATCAACGCACTGGTGCGCTATGAAGGCATCAAATTCATCTTCATCTCTCCCGAAGAACTGAAGATCCCCGACTATGTCACCGACATGCTCCGTGAGAAAGGCATTCCTTTCCAGGAAGTTATCCGTCTCGAAGATGTGATGCCGGAGTTGGATCTCTTATACATGACCCGTGTACAGAAGGAACGTTTCTTCAACGAAGAGGATTACGTCCGCCTGAAAGATTTCTATGTACTGACCCCGGAAAAAATGGAACTGGCGAAACCCGACATGCTGGTGCTGCATCCCCTTCCCAGAGTCAATGAGATCTCCGTGGAGATCGATGACGATCCCAGAGCCGCCTATTTCAAACAGGCACAGTTCGGTGTCTACGTCCGTATGGCCCTGATCCTGACTTTGCTGGGTCTGGCATAATTTTCCGGCATCTGACCGTAAAATTATCTTATGAATTCGTATATTAAAGTTAACATACGCAGCACTCTGTGCCTGCAGAATGGAGATTACTATGTTAAATGTAGGAAAAATCGAAGAGGGCTTCGTCCTCGATCATATCAAAGCCGGAAAAAGTCTCTCGATCTATGAGCACCTTCAGCTGGATAAGTTAGACTGCACCGTTGCTATCATCAAAAACGCCCGCAGCGGAAAAATGGGCAAAAAGGACATTCTGAAAGTAGAATGTGATATCGATATGCTGGATCTGGATGTACTGGCCTTCATCGACCACAACATCACCGTAAACGTCATCAAAAATGGTGAGATCGTAGAGAAGAAGGAACTGGTACTTCCCAAACAGATCAAAAACGTCATCAAATGCCGCAACCCCAGATGCATCACTTCCATCGAGCAGGGACTGCCCCATGTATTCGTCCTCTCCGATGAGAAAAAAGAGATCTACCGCTGCAAATACTGCGAAGAGAAATACAGCGAAAGCTAAGAACCTTATACAACAAATGCCCTATCAGCAGCCGCTGGTGGGGCATATTTACAATACCTATTCCGCATCATCCTCCGTTTTCTTTTCACTATCTTCCTGCTTCTGCATATACATTATTTCTAACCTTACCTGAATTGGCAGTAATAGCAGAAAACCAATTAATCCATATAAAATTCCATTTAACGCAATTGAAATGGAAATACTTAATCCTGTAAAAAGAAGTGTTCCTTCCCCCATAGGTTGAATTGCCATAAAGCTAATACAGCTTTCGAGGAATCCCATTCCCAAAAATGTGATTTTCGCAAGCTTTATCGCTGATTTTGCCTGAAACAATTGTTTTATTGATACTGATTTCTTTTTTCCAAAAACAATCCGAAAGGAATCAAAAAAGGGAAGTCCCAAATTTGTCCCCAGCAAAAATAGAGCAGTAGCCAAAAACATACTCAAGAATGTAGGCATATCCACAAAAAGCATATTCATACCGATTCCCATATTGGTAATTACAGAATATAAAACAACGAATAAAAAAATTATCACAGTTATCCCAAAAGCCAATAATGAACTTCGACTTTTCTTTTTGCTATTTTCTGTTTCCTGTAAAAGATTCATCATATTGACTTCAGCTTTTTCAGTGTAACCGTTTTCCAACAAATGTTCACCTGACAAGAACTCATTAATACTAATTTTCAGAATGTGGCATAACGGAACAATCAATGCCAGCTCCGGCATTCCTTTGCCACATTCCCATTTGGATATTGTTTTGTTACTGACACCAATCGCATCCGCCAATTGTTGTTGCGTCATTCCCTGCTCTTTTCTTAATGTAGAAATGAATACCCCGATCTTTTCCTGATCCATTGCTGTTCCTCCCGTAAAACTATAAAAATACGATTTTCATGACTATATTTTACAATTTTATCGCTATGAGGACAACTTTTCCTTCGTAGACACCAGTCTATCTATCGTAGATTTTCATTGTATATAACTTCTTTCTACGTATTTCAACAATCTTATCTACATATTATCTGCGGCATAAAATGTGGGAGCCGGCATATTTTCCCACTCTGTTAACGTAATATTTCCTTTTGCAATTTCCGCTGCTTCCAACAATCCCTGCATGGTTTCATCAAAAAAGTGGTCACTCTTATCCAAAGAATCTCCTACTGTTTTAAATTCAGCACCATGTATTATTTATTCTTAATACTTTATGCTTTTTTAATAATCTATTTTAAGTCTACCTACCAAAGATTTTCATAGGCATCCTCTTTTAGTACAAAAATTCCCCATCAGCAGACACTGACGGGGAACATTTACAAACTATATTATTTCTATCCCACCTGTATAGCAAGTGGCAAACATTCTGTTCACAGAAGATTATCTCTGTACACGTCCGGAAGCGTCGCCGCCAGCCAGGGTCTCAACTTCTTTTCTGGATACCAGGTTGAAGTCGCCGGGGATGGTGTGCTTCAGAGCGGATGCAGCTACGCCGTACTCAAGTGCATCCTTGAAGTTCTTGCCATCCAGCATACCGCAGATCACGCCGCCTGCGAAGGAGTCGCCGCCGCCTACACGGTCAACGATGGGATGGATGCTGTACTCTTTGGAGTGATAGAACTCCTTGGTATCTCTGGAGTAGATGCAAGCAGACCAGCCGTTATCGGAAGCGGAATGACTTACACGCAGAGAGGATACGCAGTACTCGAAGTTGAACTTGTCAACCATCTGCTCGAAGATGGACTTGTAACCAGCCAGCTCCAGCTCACCGCTGGTAACATCGGTATCGCCGGGCTTGAAGCCAAGTACCAGTTCAGCATCTTCTTCGTTACCGATACATACATCAACGTACTTCATCAGGTTGGTCATAACCTTCTGAGCCTTCTCGGAGCTCCACAGCTTCTTACGGAAGTTCAGGTCTACGGATACCTTTACGCCGTGCTTCTTAGCAGCGATCAGAGCCTTCTCGGTCAGCTCTGCAGCAGCGTCGGATACAGCGGGGGTAATACCGGTGAAGTGGAACCAGTCAGCGCCTTCGAAGATCTCATCGAAGTTGAAATCAGCCTCGGTTGCGGTAGAGATAGAGGAATGTGCTCTATCGTATACAACCTTGGAAGGTCTCATGGAAGAACCGCTCTCCAGGTAGTAGATACCCAGTCTCTCACCGCATCTTGCGATGTGCTTGGTCTCTACGTTGTACTTTCTCAGAGCTGCTACTGCGCACTCACCGATCTCGTTGTCGGGAACTGCAGTAACGAACTCAGCGTCATGACCGTAGTTAGCCAGAGATACTGCTACGTTAGCTTCACCGCCGCCGTAATTTACATCGAACTCGTCTGCCTGGATAAATTTCTCGTTGTTGGGGGTGGACAGTCTCAGCATGATCTCACCCATGGTAATTACTTTTGCCATTTTGGTATATTCCTTTCTCACATATAATTAACTTTGTTTTAAACACCTTCGCAATCTTAATCCCATCCAAAAAACAGGATTCGCCGACTGCGTGTTTTAGTCACGGACTCTAACCGACCGTCGGTACTTAGATGCCGTACTTTGGCATCTTACGTACCGCTACGGGAGGGCCGAAGCGGAAGCGGGTCCGTGACTGAAATATGCAGTCGACGGAGCCGTCCGGTTTTCGGAATCCTATTCTTATTTCTGTACCAGATGAACTGCGAAGCCGCCGATCTCTTCCTTCAGGTAGATAGCCTTCAGGTTGCCCTTGGCATCTCTCTTAGCAGACTCTTCATTGAACTCAACACCCAGAACAGTGCTCAGGTAGTTGACAGCTCTCTCGATGTAGTTGGTCTTAACAGCGATGTGGCCGTTCTTGCCCAGGTAAGGAGTCTTCATAACTTCCAGAGCAGAGCCTGCGAATACGGAGCTGTTGCCAACCTTAGCGGGCATACCGAAGATGAATGCGAAACGGTTCGCAGTCTTAACAGCCTCTTCCTCGTTCTCTGCATTAACACCTACATGAGCCAGTTCGAAGCCCAGCATGGTCTGTACTGCTTCTCTGGTCAGCTGCTCGATCTTGTCCCACTCACCGGCGTTGATCAGGTCACCGGGAACCATCCAGGAACCACCGCAGGCGATGATCTTGGGGAAGTCAAGGTAAGAAGTCAGGTTCTTAGCGTTTACACCGCCGGTAGGCATGAACTTCATGTTTACATAAGGAGCTGCCATAGCCTTGATCTTAGCCAGACCGCCGGACTGCTCAGCGGGGAAGAACTTAACTACATCCAGGCCAAGCTCGATAGCCTGCTCGATGTCGCTGGGGCTTGACGTACCGGGAGTGATAGGAACGTTCTTCTCTACACAATACTTAACGGTTCTGGGATTTAAGCCGGGGCTTACGATGAACTTAGCGCCTGCTGCTACTGCTGCGTCAACCTGCTCTGCGTTCAGAACGGTACCTGCACCAACACACATGCTGGGGAAGTTGTCGGTCATGATCTTGATAGCTTCTGCTGCTGCGCTGGTACGGAAGGTAACCTCTGCACAGGGAAGTCCACCTGCGCAAAGTGCCTTTGCCAGAGGAAGTGCATCTGCTGCGTTGTCAATTTTTACAACCGGTACGATACCGATTTTGCTGATTTGCTCTAATACTGCGTTCATAAATAACACCTTTCTGTCTTATAGACTAATAGTTATGTGAAAAATCTTCGCAGGAGATCCTGCCGAAAATATTTCTGCAAAATTAAGCCAGTACTTTTATGCCAGTACTTCCTTCACTGCCTCAGCGATCTTGTCGCACTTGCAGTTTGCGAAGAAATACTCCTTAAACTTGTCACCGGATAAAGCACCCTTTACCAGTTCACGATCCAGATTCTTCAGGATAGTAACCATATCGGTATGAGTTACTTCCTTTACCTGATCCAGGATCTTCTTGTTGCGCTGCTCGGGAACCACTCTCTCAGGGGGATATCCACCACCGCCGGGAGCACAGAACAGTTTTTCAAAGGTATACTGTAAATTCAGTTCACCGCCCCAGCCGAAGTTCTCAGCAAAAGGAAGTGCTACACAGTTACCGTCGTTTACCTGAGAGAACAGGTAAGCATCCAGAGGGGACTCAATATGTCCGCACAGAACCTTGGGGAAGGAATTGCATGCAAGCATGGCACCTTCGCCGGTTCCGCATCCGGTGATCACGAAATCCGCTGCCCCGGAGTTCAAAAGAACTGCTGCCAGAATACCGTTCTGTACGTAGGTCAGGGAATTGGGATCCTCTGCGCCGCACATACCGTAGTTGAATACTTCATGCCCCATGGGCTCTACTACTTTTTTAAGAGTAGCACAGATCATTTCATTCTTGGCAGCCTGACTGTTTTCATTGATCAAAGCTATCTTCATGAGATACTCCTTTTCCAAACGCCACAACAGTCAGCCGCCGAAATTCTTCTGCGACTGACCTGGTGTGGGTAATTTATTTTGTTTTCCTTTTGCGCCGGTTCTACTGGGGCTGTTTGCCGATGTAAGCAAGGATACCCCCATCTACATAGAGGATGTGTCCGTTGACTGCATTGGATGCCTCAGAAGCAAGGAATACAGCGGGACCGGTCAGCTCTTCTGGCTTTAACCATCTGTTAGCAGGGGTCTTAGCGCAGATGAACTGGTCGAAAGGATGTCTGCTGCCATCGGGCTGAATCTCACGAAGAGGAGCCGTCTGAGGAGTCTCGATGTAACCGGGTCCAAGGCCGTTACACTGAATGTTGTACTGGCCGTACTCGGAGCAGATGTTCTTGGTCAGCATCTTTAAGCCGCCCTTAGCTGCTGCGTATGCAGATACGGTCTCACGACCCAGCTCGGACATCATGGAACAGATGTTGATGATCTTACCATGGCCCTTCTTGATCATTGCAGGGATAACTGCTTTAGATACGATGAAAGGTGCATTCAGGTCTACGTCGATTACCTGACGGAACTGATCTGCAGTCATCTCGGTCATGGGGATTCTCTTGATGATGCCTGCGTTGTTAACCAGGATATCGATGGTGCCTACTTCCTTCTCGATCTGAGCTACCATAGCATTAACTGCTTCTTCGTTGGTAACGTCACATACATAGCCGTGAGCCTTGATGCCTTTCTCAGCGTATGCAGCGATTCCCTTGTCTACCAGCTCCTGCTTGATATCGTTGAAGCAGATGGTAGCGCCGCACTCAGCGTATGCGGAAGCGATAGCGAAACCAATACCGTAAGATGCGCCGGTAACCAGTGCAACCTTACCTTCCAGTGAGAAATTAGTGAATTCAGACATTGTTTTTTCTCCTTTTCTTTATAAAAGCTCTTTTTTAGTTACATTTTCAAAAAATCTTATTTCAGATCTCTGTTGTCGACACCGTCCATGTCGTCGAAGTCCTGATTCTCGCCGACCATACCCCAGATAAAGGTGTATGCTCTGGAACCGCATCCGGAATGGATGGACCAGCTGGGGGAGATCACTGCCTCTTCATTACGCATTACGATATGACGGGTCTCATCGGGCTCACCCATATAGTGCATAACAAATGCATCCTCCGGCATATCGAAATACAGATATACTTCCATACGTCTGTCATGTGTATGACAAGGCATGGTGTTCCATACACTGCCGGGCTCTAACTTTGTCATACCCATCTCCAGCTGACAGCTCTCTACCTGTCCGGGAAGGATATATTTGCAGATAACTCTGTGGTTGGCATCCTCCAGAGTACCCAGCTCTACTTTATTCTCATCCTTTACAATGACTACACCCTCTTCGGGAGTACCTTCCGGCTTGATCAGCACAGTCGGATAAGTCTTATGTGCGGGAGCGGAATTCAGATAAAATTTAGCGGGCTGCTTCTCATCTTCGCTTGCAAAAATGATCTCTTTGGAGCCCATTCCAATGTACATAGCTTCCTTGTAGCCTACCTTGTACACTTTGCCATCAACGGTAATCATACCTGCTCCGCCGATATTGATCACACCCAGTTCTCTTCTCTGGCAGAAATACTCTGCACGAAGCTCATCTCCGGCGGTCAGAGTGATAGGGCTTACAGGTACTGCTGCTCCTGTAATGATTCTGTCGATGTGGCTGTATACCAGCTTGATCTCGCCGGGTACGAACAGATTCTGGATCAGAAACTCTTCTCTCAGACGCTCTGTGGTATAATGCTTCACATCTCTTGGTGATACTGCTGTTCTAAGTTCCACCTTACGCCTCTCTTTCCTCAACGGACGGCCTGCGAGCCGTCATTGAATGATACCTTTTTATGAAAGCACTTACATTATAGCATATCATTGTAAGCATTTCCAACCTTTTTTTACTTTTTTCTAAAAAAAGAAGGGATCATGCAAGTGCTTTCTCTCTTTGCATGATCCCAGTATACTAGAAAAGATTCTCAAAGTCTTTTCATATTTTAAATAAAACATTGCAAATTTTGAACTTTTATCCTACCGTCAATGTGTTTTGGATATAGAGCAGTCCACACAGCACATGAAAGCCGAATATTAAGAAGCATACATTGACCGCAACCCGCTGTCCCCTGCGCCCATCTTCGGTCTTCTCCAGTACCAGTAGATGCAGCATTGCAGCCACCCACACTAACATCATGCCACACATCATGGGCCATAAAAAGTCCGCATGGCTTAACTTGCTTCCACCCTCTCCGAAAAGTGCCGCTTCCAGAAAACCGATGACATATCCGGTGATTGCCAGGATTCCCAGGTCATCTTTCACGAAAAATGCTGCGTCAAACAGGATCACCAGAAGAGGAAATGCCATTCCCAAAGCCACAGACAGAATAATATTCTCGGAATACATGCTCCAGACTTCCATCCACTTCGTCACCATGAAGGAGCCGTCTGCCCCGTAGCTTCCGCCCCAGAAAAAGTACGCCAGGAACTGTAACAATATGTAAAACAGTGCCGGCAGTGCACACAGAAAAGTATACACGCAGTGTCTGAAATATTCCGTCTTCCGTTCATCCTTACGCACGCAGAGCTTTAACAGCCGGTACAGCATGATCACACCCACTGCCGGTACGAACATCTCCGCGAATACCGGTTTGGACATGGCCGTCAGGAACAGAACTCCTGCCAGCACGCCGTAATATTTTTTCAGGCTTTTCTCCACCGGGAAAAAGACGCCCCGGTATGCCGGATCCTTCTGTGCTCCCCAGATATCGTAGACCAGGCAGAAGCACAACAGTCCGAAGCCCCTGACACTCATATGGGTCGGATTATGAATCGGATTCATGGAATAGATACCTAAGAAACGTCCGCCGGCATCCAGCCAGTAAAAATACAGTCCCTGCGCCACAGACAGGCCGAAAGCGAGCATTGCAGCCTTAAAGGCTCCTGCCTTCTCACAGAACCGCTCCGTATATCTGCGGATCATCCAGTAGAGGACAAAATAGGCAAATAAGTGAAACGCACCGGTCACATATGCCGCCGATACCTCCAACGGAATTCGCAGGATATGATTCAGTCCCAGCACACACAGATGCCACAGACAGTAAGGCACCGTCTTCCATCCCTGGAACCAGGTGCTATGGTTAAACATTGGCAGATACACATAAGTATGTCCGTTATAGTCCGACAGCGTCTCCGGAAGTTCTTTTAATACGATCTGATAGATCAGCCAGGCGAGCAGGATCCCGAACAGGATCACCACCAGGTCTTCCCTGTCCGTTCCTTTTCTTTTTTCTGTCATATTTTGTTCCATTCTCTTGTCCTTCCTCATAAATACCTTGCGGTTTTACTTTTTTTCCCGTATGATAAAATCATAAAAAACTTAAATAAAACCGTGCCACGCACGTAAGGAGCTTTTCATGCATCTTCCATCTAAAAAACATCTCGCAGGTGGTCTGATCCTCCTGCTTATAGCTGTAATTTTTGTCTGTTTCCCGCATCCGGCATCGGATCTGCATCTGCGGATCACCTTTGAAGAGTTTGAAGGAGACGGCTGTTCCCTGTATTACACCACGGATACCGACGGTAATTTTTCACAGGAGAAATGTATCTCTTCCACGTTTGATCCCGATACCATGCAGGTGTCTTTCCTCTTAGACGCTTCCCTGGAGGGACATCTTACCGGACTTCGGCTCGACTTCCCGCACAGCGAGCAGTTGATCGGGATTAAGACCGTCACCGTAAGCAGTGCCGGTATGATTCAGAAGGAATACAATCCCTGTCATTTCTTCGCACCGGAGAGCATCGCCCTGAATCATAATGCGGATGTGACGCTGGTCCTTCCCAGGAACCGTGTCTATGTCTCCACAGGAGCTGATGATCCTTTTCTGATTCTGTCCGATGCACTGGTTGCCCAGATTAACGCATGTTACAGCCACCAGGTTCTGTCCAGACTGTGTGTCTGCCTGTTCGCCGCCTGCTGCCTGTTCTTCGCACGCCGGAAGCTGTCTGCCTAATCAGTATAGCATGCTGCTTTACCTGTGCCAAGGCTCTTTTTAAACGTTGTCATCATAGGAGAAAGAAAGAATGGAAGAACTTACTTCCTGTAAAACAGCCATAGAGAATTGCAAGACCTCCGGGACTTTTGCCATTGCCCATTTATACAAAGAAGAAAAAGCCATGGACATGCATATCCATGACTGCTATGAGATCTATTATTCCATCTGCGGCGGCAAGCAGTTCCTCATCGACAATTGTTTCTATACGATTGCCCCCGGGGATCTCTTTATCATCAACCAGTATGAAAGTCACAAGCTGACCCAGATCGACAATTCCGTCCATGAGAGAATCGTGTTGTCGGTGGCACCAGACTTCATGAAACAGATCTCCACAAGGAACACGGATCTGAGCTTCTGTTTCACCCACCGCAGTGCCCCTTTTTCCCATAAGCTGTCATTAAATAAGGAACAGCAAAAGCGGTTCCTCTATTATATCAACAAAATCACCTCTGCGGAGGGCTTCGCCCATGACATTACGGAATATGCCGCTTTCATGGAACTGATGGTCATGCTCAACACTCTGTTCGTCAGGAACACAGAGCAGACCGGTGTCGGAGAAAATACTGCGGACGCCGCGGAATACAAGGACAGCTCCTACCGCTACAACCATCAGGTAGACGATATTTTAAACTTCATCAACCAGAATATCTCCCAGCCCATTACCGTAGAACAGTTAGCCGGACAGTTTTACTTAAGTGAATCCTATATCTGCCGGATCTTCAAATCCGCCACCGGCACCACGATCAACAAATACATCACCGCCCGCCGCATCAGTATCGCCAAAGCTGTATTGAACGAAAACGGTAATGTCATGGAAGCCTTCGAACGCAGTGGTTTCACAGATTACAGCAATTTCTTCAAAGCCTTCACCAAAGCCGTGGGTGTCTCCCCGAAAAAATACGCAAGCCTGAGTGTCAGTTAAGCTGCTGACTCTCAGGCTCTTTTTTACAACTCTTAATCATTCGGTCTCTGATAAAATCTTCCCGCCAGGTTCTCCGTGCGGATCATATTAACAAAAGCCTGGGGATCGGTCTTACGCACTGTATTCACAACCTTATTCACTTCATCCCGTCCTACCACGGAATACAGCACATCACATCCCTGTTTGGAATAACAGCCCTCTCCCTTGATCAGCGTGGCATCGTGATTCGTGATCTCTGCAATGGCTTCGTAGACATCCTCCGGTCGTTTGGTCACGATGATCAGTGTCTGCTTCTGATACCGCTTGTACAATATATGCAGTACCTGGGTAGAGGTGTATTGGAAAATAATGGAGTACAACGCCTTGTCCCATCCGAACAGTGCTCCGGCGATCCCAAGGATCACCACATTTCCGGCGAAAATATAATTCCATGAGTCAATGCCGTATTTCTCCGACAGGAAAATTGCGATAAAATCGGTGCCTCCGCTGGTGGCATTGGCAAACAGGCACAGACTGATAGCTAATGCATTGATCAGTCCTCCGAAGATGGAGATCAGCAGAATATCCTCCGTCACGGGAAATGACGGCACAATATCTGTCAGGATACCACTCACCACGATCATCAGGCAGGAATAGCCGGTAAATTTTTTCCCGATAAATTTGAAACTGATCACAGCCGGAATGGCATTCAGAATAAAATTGATCACAGAAAACGGAGGCTCCCAGTGCCACAACAGTACACTGATCTCCTGGATCAGACGGGTCAGACCGTTGAATCCACCGGGGATCAGTCCGCCGGTGCGGACAAAGCTTTTTAAGTTCACAGCCATGATAAAAGATCCCGCCAGGATCAGGCAGGTACGCCGCAGGGTATCGCTGATGCTCTTCTTCGTCATACTAATCTCCTCTTACATCTTCCCAGTCTCTTCTTTCACAGAATTTTCCTCAGTTTCGTCCGATGTCATTTGCGAAGGTTCATCTTCATCGCACTCTTTCCTCTTGCCACCGCGCCTCTGACACAGCACGCATCCCAACAGGATCAGTACACTTCCCGCACTCACCAGAATACCGATATTCCGACCTTCCGGTACATAGTGCATCTGTATCGTATGCTCTCCCGCTTCCAGATCAAATGCCATGAGGGCATCGCCAAACTGCTCCGGTTCTGCATTTTCTCCGTCGATCTGCACCGTCCAGCCCTCCTCATAAGGCACGGACAGGATCAGTCTGCCGGCTTCTTCCAGACTTAAGGTTCCGGAAATATGGGTGCTGTCCACCGCTACATTTTCCAGATGTTCTTGTGACAGTATCTCCACTGCCTGTGCCAGCACTTCTTCATTCAGTACATAGGCTTCCGCAGATACCTTCTGCGTCTCATCCGCATCATCCCCGTTGGTCAGGGTGACCCGCTCTCCCTTCTGCAGATATCCCAGATACAGAAGGGATCCATCCTTCAGATCCGCGTAAGTATGGGTTTCCAGCGTTCCTCCCAGCACCTGCACCTTTTTCGTCCCTGTGGCATTGATCCTTGCATAATAATAGCCTGCCCGGTCCGCAGTAATACATACATTGTCTCCGCTAGTCTCACTGGTCGCCCGGTCCAGTAAGGGCTCTGCGATTTCCAGATCCTCTATCAACTGATTCTGCACTCTCACACCGGTACTGATCTCGTCCGTAACATTCCAGCCCGTGGGTGCCACATAACCAAAGGGCAGCGTATATTTACAATGATATAAATAAACATCTCCACTGTTATTCACAGTCTCATACAGACCGTTTTCGTATTTATCCGATTCGCCGAACATGTAATCCACATTCAGGAGTGCCGACACGAAAGCCGTTGCTCCGTCGAATCCGTAGTAAACCTTGCTGTGACGCATGCCAAGCTTCTTATACAGATCCATGACCCGGGAATTCATGGTGGAGGAAAATACCGAAGCCGTAGGGTACCCGGTCAGGGTTCCGTCATTTTTCGTCTTGCGGGTAAACTTCTCGATACGGAAGAAGTCATCCCCTTCCTGTTCCTGCGCCAGGGCATACAACGCCTTATAATCCTCCTGGTCTCCCAGATAAGCGCTTCGCCCTGTAGTGCCCAGACTCGTATTAAATGTATTAATGCTCAGCTCCGCCACTATGCACGCCAGCACCAGAATGCCAAGCACCTGCCTCGTCAGTTCACTCTTCCTCGTCCGGCACAGATACAGAATCACCCCGTAGATCGTAACGAACACCAGCGTCAGCACTTCAATACCCGTGTCGAAATCCTCGCTCTCCACAAATTTCTCACAGGCAAGTAAAAATACCACCGCCGCCAGATACCCATAGATGATCTGCCTGGGAGAAGTGCCCTCCACATTCCGGAAAGCATCATAGCACATGACAAGAATCAGAAAAATATAGAGAAAAGACTGTCTCGCCGGCAGGGAATCCGGATAATTCAGACCATGCCACAAAAAATCCAGAACATTGGTTCCAAAACTGAGCAGCAAAAATCCCGCCAGTGCCAGATTGCAGAACCGTTTTCGCACTGATATTTTTTCATTCAGTGCATACATGGGCACCAATAAAAATACCGCCACACCACAGTAGATGTTCGGCCAGTGTTCCAGTCCTCTCTCCGTGGTCACGCACAGGCAGTGTCTCGCCAGCATATCAAACACGGAAAAATAGGACTCCAACCTACTGGGAAAATCCGAATTGCCAAAATCCGTCCGCAAGATAGCGCAGACCTCCGGAATCAGCAGTGCCGCAGCCAGCCCTCCTGCCAGCAGAGATGCAAATGCAAATCTTCCGATCCTGCCGAATACCGTTTTCACTTTTTGGCTCTGCCCTTCCGTCATGGTATGGTATTCCGTGATCAACAGCATTCCGAAATACAGCACCAGGAAGATGCAGATCATAATGGAAATATAGTAATTGGTCAGGATGCAAAGCCCCAGGGTCACAGTGTACATGACCCATCTGCCCTCTCTGGCCAGCCGCTCCGCTCCCAGAAGGATCAGCGGTAACAGGATCAGGCAGTCCAGCCACATCACATTCCAGTTATAAGCTGCCAGATAGCCGGACAGGGCATAACAGGTGGAAAACAGGATCACCGCCGGATCTGCCTTTCCAAAAGTCTTCCTCAGATAAATACTGAACGTAAGCCCCATAAGACCGATCCGCAGGATCACGAGATAACTCATGAATTCCATGATCAGGCTCTCCGGCAGCAAAAATACCAGCCAGTTAAAAGGACTTGCCACATAATAGACATATAATGCTAGGAAATTCGATCCGATCCCCACGTTGTAAGAATAAGACAGTCCCTCTCCCGCTTTGATCTTATGTACGAATTCACTTAAAAAAGGCATATACTGATGGTACATGTCGGAGAACAGAAAACTCCGGTCACCAAAAGGATATATGCCCCGTATGATAAAAAGAACCAGCATAATAAATGCAGGCACAAAGAACGCAAGCACAGAGATTCCTCTCTGCGTCCTGCGTTCTGTACTTATTGCTGTCGTCTTGTTGCCGTTCATTTTAATCTTCATATTTTCCATAACCTGCAAACTTTGTGCAATCTCTAATGTTTTACCTTTCGTAATCAAACAGCAGATAATACTCCAGACTCCGGTAATCGTTCAATGCTTCCCCACATTCCTTCACAGTTGTAAGAGTGCCGTCCGCCTCTCTCACACCTGCTGCACTGATCACCGGATATTCCTTCCGAAGCCCGGTCAGACTGCTCTGCAGGGCAGGCAGTGGCAGATCACAGTTTTCCAGCACATCCATTGCCAGATAATTGGCACTGGTCTCTCCGCCCGTCTGTTCCTTAATATCAAAATTGCTCCAGATCACATAAGGCACTTTATATTTTAACAGATTTTCCTCGTCTGTTAAAGTCTCCGGATTCACTTTATTATTTCTTAAGATCGGATTGCTCACATAAGTCGTAGGCTGATGGTCCCCGAAGAATACGATCATGGTATCCTCATCCGCCTGAGAGAAATAATCGATCAGCCCCTGCAGGGCGTGGTCCGTCTGTTTTACCAGAGACAGATACATAGACAACGCTTTGGAATCAATGCCGTCCACGGTGATATCCGGGGTAAAGTTATGGAATTCCTCTTCGTAACCGCTGTGATTCTGCATGGTTACATTAAAGACAAACAGAGGCTCTCCCTCTTCTTTATTCTCATACAGTTCGATGATCTTGGCAAAGCTGCTCTCATCGGAGATATAGTTACGTATCCGTTTCGGATTCGCGAAATCATCCTGGGATAAAAACTCATCAAAACCAAGTAGCGGATAGACCCTGTCTCTGTCCCAGCCGCTGGCATAATACGGATGGATCGCCACGGTATGATAGTCCAGCTCCTTCAGGTAGGATGCCAGAGACGGCGTCTCCTTCTGCACATACTGCTGGTAAGCCACACTGCCCTGGGGCAGGAATCCGATGGTATTGCCGGTGAGGAATTCAAACTCCGTATTGGCAGTATTTCCACCCAGCACGGAAACATTCAGATAACCGGTTCTGGTATTCTCCGCACCCTGCTGTAAACTGTGAATAAAGGGCATATAGTCCTCGTTGGTGGTAAAATCGCCTCTCACCGCCAGATCGGAAAAAGCCTCATCCATGATGACAATGATATTCGGGCGATTCACGCTCTCCGGATCTTCCACGGCTGCCGCAAGCCCCGCGGAATCCTGTCCTGCCTGTGTATACTTACTGCCGGTCTCCTCCGCAGAATATCCTGACGGTTTCTCCACATCCATATACTCCAGTTCCATCAGGAACGCCACGATATTACCATCTCTTTTGTTCATGACGGTAGGGGTAAACAGCTTGTCATACAGTCCGAAACTTCTCACGAAATTCTCGCTCTGCACCATACCCGTATAGCCGTAGATCAATGCAATGCTAAGCAGTATAAGTGCCGCTCTTTTCGCTACACGCGCCGGAGCCTTCATAGAAAAACGGCTCTCGATCAACAGCAATATCAGGAATCCTATAATGACCAGCACCGTACTACTCTTCAGAGTATAGTTAAAATTTCCTGCCACACTGGCTGCCGTACCGATAGAATAAATATCCCAGGGCATAATAGGTGCAGACCGGAAATTCAGCACATAATAATTTGCAAGACCTGCCGCCATGAAAAATGCTGTCTGCAGCATCAGAGCAGCCCGGACATATTTAACGATTCCGAATAACAGAAGCGCGCTCATTACATAAAACGCCATGTTCAATATCTGTGTCTTGAAATGCATCGTTGTGAAAGGATTGTGGGTATACATTTCAAACAGATAAAATGTCACCAGCGGACATACCGCAAGTGCTATGCAGGAAGGAAGCTTCTGCCTGGTGATTCCTATTTTCCGAACGCAGTGACGCAAAAAGCCTGCAATGGCAGCTGCGACACTTCGTATTGATTTTTTCTGTAAATAATCCATCGCTTAACTCTCCTTACGATTCTGAAGAGATTTTATCGCAATGACAGAAAAATAACAATTTCCGAATTGCACACATTTGCTAACATTACAGGCTTAATTTTGTTACTTTTTACTTATATTTTACGTATTACTACTTAACTTCGTATTTTCCGGCTTCTTTCAGGCGCAGCATAGCTCTCGCCATGGATGCCTGGGATACATGATACTCCTGGATGCTCTGCTTCTGCCGCAGCTGTTCCTGCGCACGCTCCAGGGCTGCCTCCGCACGGACTCTGTCGATATCTTCCGGGCGTTCTGCCGTATCCACCAGCATGATCACACGGTTATGAGAAATATAGACACAGCCCACACCGACTACGGCTTTGGTCCAGTCATCCTCCTCTTTTTCCTTGAAGCGTACCTCGCCCTCTCTCGTGGCAATGACCATATCCTCGTGGTGAGACATAATGGCCTGCTCGCCGTCCAGGGCAGGTACGATAATAATGCCGCATTTTCCATCGAAAAATACTTTATCACTGGCAATGACCTTCAAACTAAAGGTGTTCATATGCACACCGCCTTTCCTTACTGTGCCATGAGCTTCTTAGCCTTTTCCACTGCCTCATCAATGGTACCTACATTGAAGAATGCAGCTTCCGGATACTCATCCATCTCACCATCGATGATCGCACGGAATCCGCGGATAGTCTCCTTCACAGGCACATACTTGCCGGGTACACCGGTGAAGTTCTCTGCCACATGGAAGGGCTGGGACAGGAAACGCTGGATCTTACGGGCACGGTATACGGTGACCTTATCCTCATCGGACAGCTCCTCCATACCCAGGATGGCAATGATATCCTGCAGTTCCTTGTACTTCTGCAGCATTGCCTGCACCTGGCGTGCGGTCTCGTAATGCTCCTTACCTACCACATCCTCTTCCAGAATACGGGAAGTGGATTCCAAAGGATCCACTGCGGGATAAATACCCTGTTCCACGATCTTACGGGACAGAACAGTGGTGGCATCGAGATGTGCGAACGTAGTCGCGGGTGCGGGGTCAGTCAGGTCATCCGCAGGCACGTAAACAGCCTGAACGGAAGTGACACTTCCCTTGTTCGTGGAAGCGATACGTTCCTGTAACTCACCGACCTCGGTAGCCAGTGTAGGCTGATATCCTACTGCGGAAGGCATACGGCCTAACAGTGCGGATACCTCACTACCTGCCTGCACAAAACGGAAGATGTTATCAATGAACAGCAGCACGTTCTGGTGCTCTTCATCACGGAAATACTCTGCCATGGTCAGTCCTGTCTCGGCGACACGCATACGTGCTCCGGGGGGCTCATTCATCTGACCGAAGACTAGCGCGGTCTTCTCTAATACTCCGGACTCCTTCATCTCACTCCACAGATCATTACCCTCACGGGAACGCTCGCCGACACCGGTGAAAATAGAATAGCCACCGTGCTCCGTAGCAATATTTCGGATCAGCTCCTGGATCAGCACAGTCTTGCCGACACCGGCACCGCCGAACAGACCGATCTTACCACCCTTTGCATAGGGTGCCAGCAGATCGATAACTTTAATACCGGTCTCCAGCATCTCTACGACCGGGCTCTGCTCTTCGAAGGAAGGCGGATCTCTGTGGATGACCCAATGCTCCTCTCCCTCCAGGGATTCTCCACCATCGATGGTCTCTCCCAATACGTTGAACAATCTTCCCAGTGTCTTTTTACCTACCGGAACCTGGATTCCTTTACCGGTAGCAACAACATCCATATCCTTGCAGAGTCCTTCACTGGCACCTAACATAATACAGCGGACGGTATTGTTACCGATATGCTGTGCCACTTCCATGACCAGGCGTTTACCTTCGCTGTATACCTCCAGGGCATCCTTGATAAAAGGAAGGTCATTGTTCTCGAACTCTACGTCTACAACAGGTCCCATGACCTGAACGATCTTACCATGATTTTTTTCACTTACGTTACTCAATTGCTCAGGACCTCCTTTCTTGCCTTTTTCTTCTTTTTCTGAGCCTTGGCACCGGCAATGACCTCAGTGATCTCCTGTGTGATCATAGCCTGCCGTACCCGGTTGTACTGAATGGACAGATCATGGATCATGGCGGATGCATTTTTATTTGCAGCCTCCATGGCCATCATTCTGGCGTTCTGTTCACTGCAGAACGATTCTACCAATGCGCCGTATACATATCCCATGACAAAATCGGGAACAATGTTATCAAGCACCGCCTTCGGGGACGGTGTCATGACAAGCGGCTCCTGATACATACTCAGATCCTGTCCGTCTTTGGTAATAAACCGTTCTTTTATGATAGGTAACAGACGCATCATCTGCGGTTCGGTTGTCACGCTGTTTACCATATTGGTATAAATAATATATACCTCATCCAGCTGCTCTGCCTGGAACTGCTCCAGGATCGTCTCCGTAATGATCCGGGCACGATGCAGGGTCGGGTTCTGTGCAGTATAATGAAACTGCTCTGCTACCTCGATGCCTCTGTGTCCGAAATACTGACGTCCCAGCTCACCCACGACAAACAGCTTATATTTTCCTGTCTGTCCGGCTTTCTGCATCTGCTCTTCCGCCATCTTCAGTACATTATGGTTATAGGCTCCGGCCAGTCCCTTATCTGCGGTGACTACTACCAGTCCCGTAGTCTTCTCCCCGGCCGGTTTGTCCTTACGCTCATCGAAGTACTTATTGTCGATCTCCGGTAAGTGACGGACGATTCTGCTGACCATAGTCTGCAGAGTATAGAAGTAAGGCTCCGTCTCTTCCAGATTCTTCTTGGCTTTCCGAAGCTTTGTGGAAGAGATCATATACATGGCATTGGTGATCTTCATAGTATCCTGAATGCTTTTCATACGACTTTGTATTTCTCGCGTATTTGCCATGTTAACCTCCTATATTACTATCACTGTTTGCAAATATTATTTTTGCAAAAATTCCTTTTTAAACTCCCCAGCTGCATCACAGATCTGCTTGTTCAGCTCGTCATCCAGTGCCTTGGTAGTCTCTAACTGACGAACGATGTCGCTGTGCTGCTCCTTCATGTAACTTAAGAACTGCATCTGGAAATCCTTCACCTGATCTACGGGCACATCCAGCATTACTCTGCCGTTGGCTGCACACAGGGTCATAACCTGTTCTGCCATGCTTAATGGTCTGCACAGAGGCTGCTTTAACAGCTCCATCAATACATGACCGTGCTGTAACTGCTCCTTGGTGGCATTGTCCAGATCGGATGCGAACTGTGTGAACACTTCCATCTCACGGAACTGTGCCAGGTCGATACGGATACTTCCGGCTGCCTTCTTCATTGCCTTGGTCTGTGCGGCACCGCCGACACGGGATACAGACAGACCGACATTGACTGCGGGTCTCATACCGGAGAAGAACAGATCACTCTCCAGGAAAATCTGACCGTCCGTGATGGAGATAACGTTGGTCGGAATGTATGCGGATACATCGCCTGCCTGAGTCTCGATAATAGGCAGTGCGGTAATGGAACCGCCGCCCTTGTCTGCGCTCAGTCTTGCGGAACGCTCCAGCAGTCTGGAATGTAAGTAGAATACGTCTCCGGGATATGCCTCACGTCCGGGAGAACGCTCCAGTAACAGGGACAGTGCACGGTAAGCTACCGCATGCTTGGACAGATCATCGTATACGATGAGGACATCCTTGCCCTGATACATGAAATACTCAGCCAGTGCCGTACCGGAATACGGTGCGATGTACTGCAGGGGTGCAGGATCGCTGGCGGTTGCGGATACGATAATAGTGTAATCCATGGCATCGTTCTTCTTCAGGGTTCCTACCAGCTTTGCAATGGTGGATGCCTTCTGACCGATAGCCACATAGATACATACCACATCCTTGCCCTTCTGGTTCAGAATGGCGTCGATGGCGATGGAAGTCTTACCGGTCTGACGGTCACCGATGATCAGCTCACGCTGTCCACGACCGATAGGGAACATGGAATCGATTGCCAGAATACCGGTTTCCATAGGTACACCTACGGACTGTCTGTCTACGATGGAAGGAGCAGGCTGCTCGATGGGACGATACCCCTCTTCCTTAATGGGACCCGCGCCGTCGATGGGTGCTCCCAGAGCATCCACGATCCTGCCCTTGAATCCGTCACCTACGGGGATACCGGCTCTCTTACCGGTACGAACGACTCTGGTACCCTCACGGATTTCGGTATCATGACCGAACAGGATACATCCGATCTCATCTCTGCGGACATCCTGTACCATTCCCTTGACACCGGAATCGAAGATAACGATCTCACCGTACTCAGCATGATCGATACCATTGACATTGGCGATACCGTCACCTACCCAGCTGACGGAACCGATCTCATGCTCCTGTGCCTGCAGGTGGAAATCTTCGATCTCACCCTTCAGGATAGAGATGATCCCCTGCTCGCTGGCAGTCTTACCCACCTGGGAAAGCTTGTCTGCGAACTGCTTCATACGACCATTGGTACTCCAGTCATAGACTTCGTTACCGGCACGGATGATGAAACCGCCGCCCAGAGCCGGGTCTTCCTTCGTCTCGAAGACCATATCGTCTCTGTGATATTTCTTCTGTACAAAATCACGGATATTCTGTAACTGCTCTTCTGTTGGTGCTGTCACATAGGACAGTGTCACAACGAACTCACCCTTTTTCTCGGGAGAGAGTTCTCTATACGCAGTGCAGATATCATCCCACAGATAGATATCTCCGTTATCACACAGGACCTTCAGGAAATCTCTGATCTGTAAGGGGAATACTTTTTCTATTACATTGTGCTTGGCAGACAGTGCCACGACAGGAGATTCGAAATCCAGCTTCACCTGCGGTACGGCTTTAAAGATATCGCCTGTCTGACCTACAATGTCTCCGGGGATATTCAGTTCACGCAATCTTTTTGCGTATTCTAAAGCTGTACTAATCAATCTTTTCACCTGTCTTTGCTATAAATTGGTTGTAAAGTTCTCTGTCTGAATCTGCATTCTGTTTAGCTGCCACCAGCTTTGCGGTAGCTTCCACTACCAGACCTGCGATCTGCTCCTGTGCCTGCTGAATACGCTTCTGCTCTTCCAGTGCGGCATTTTTGTCGGCATTGTCCAGAATCTTTTTTGCTTCGGTCTGGGCATCTGCCACGATACGGTCATACTCGTTGCTGGCTTTGCCTCTTGCTTCGTTCAGGATGCCTTCCTTTTCTGCCTGGACACCGCTTAAGGATGCCTCATACTTGGTTTTAAGTTCCTCGGCACTGTCCTGTGCAGCCTTGGCATCGGCATATTGCTTATCGATCTCTGCCTGTCTTGCATCCAGGATCTTGTGGATGGGCTTGATCAGGAAGATCTTCACAATGGCAAATATGATCAACAGATTCAGGATGGTCCATACAATATTAATATCTAATCTCAGCATGTGCTTTCATCCTTTCTTACGTTTCGTTATACGTTTGTACCGTTTCCGGCTTCGGTTGTTATAACTATCCGAAACCTCCATGCGCAAAACCGCATCTTCGATGCTTTTCTTTTGCTTATGGAGTTTTAGTCGCCGTAAATCGTCGCAAACGCTCTTACGAATGCGAGCATTCGACGATCGTTTGTGGCGTTTCCGGCTTCGGATAGTTACGCCATGAATAAGATGATCAGGATACCGATAACGAATCCGTAAATAGCGGTTGCCTCTGCCAGCGCACCACCTAACAGTAAGATCTTGGTGATCTTGCTCTCTGCTTCCGGCTGTCTTGCCACAGCCTCTGCTGCCTTACTTGTTGCGATACCGATACCGATACCTGCTCCGATACATGCCAGTGCTGCAATACCTGCTCCAATAGCTATCATAATGAATCCTCCTAGTTTTAAAAAAGTGTTGTTAGTGAATAGTTACTTATTCAATGGCTTCCTTGATGTACATAGATGTCAGGAATACGAATACATATGCCTGGATCAGTCCATCAAAAATATCAAAGTAAAAGCTGAAGGGTACCGGCAATGCTACCGGAACCAGAAGCTTCAACAGCTCCATGATAACGAATGCTCCCAAAACGTTACCAAACAATCGCATACACAAAGACAGGGGCTTGATGAACACCTCCAGGATATTGATGGGTGTTACGATCGCGATAGGCTCAGTGAAGCTCTTGATCCATCCGCCCACGCCTTTTTTGCGGATGCCTGCAGCTTCCACCAGGATGATACTCATCAGTGCCAGTGCCGCCGTTACGTTCAGATCCTTGGTAGGGGGCTTCATGCCGAACAATCCGATGATATTGGATATGCCCAGGTATAACAGTACACTTACCAGATACGGTACATACCGCTTCCCTTCCTCTCCGATCATTCCCGTAACAATGCCTTCCAGCTTCGTCACGATTGTCTCTGCCACCAGCTGTCGCCTGCTGACATTGTGTACTTTGAGGTTGCTTGTAAGGATAATCGACAAGATCAGAATGACTGCCATGACTACCCATGTGATTACTACTGATTCCGCAATATCCAGCTGTACTCCGCCGATCAGGGGAAGACCTGCCGGAAACTTGATCGAAAACGCCGTATCACAGTTCAGTTCTTTGAGCAGTTCTGATGCCAATTCCTCCATAATACCACTTCCTTTCCGTAAACATCCCTGAAGGAGTTTCCACTCCCTCATGGTCGTTGCTATTTTACTCCTATTTATAAAAATGCGTAAGATACATTTTTGCTAATTTGTCCTATGCAAAAATCAAAAGTTATGGCATATATTAACTATAAAAAATGAGGTATCAGAAAATCATATGACAAAATTAGTCATTTTGGGACGTAAGAATCAGACGGGCAATTACGAGACCTTTTTTCGGAAGCTTCCCGCCAGAACCGTGACGACTTTAGTCCCCGGGGAAGTCATCTCCTGCGACGCTCTGATCCTGCCGGGCGGCGGAGATATCACTCCTGCTTTTTTCGGTGAAAAAAACAAAGGTTCCCGCACTGTTGACACCGAACTGGACATCCTGCAATTCCAGGCTCTCGACATAGCGATCGCCGCCGGAATCCCTGTCATCGGGATCTGCAAGGGCATGCAGGTCATCAATGTTGCCTTCGGGGGCACGATTCTGCAGGATATGCCCGTAGATCACCTACACAGTATGTCTTCCGGTGATGCCTTCCATTCCTCCATTATGACGGAAGATTCCCGTCTTTTCAAGTATTTTCCTGTCAAAATGCGCGTCAACAGTGCCCACCACCAACGAATCGACCGCTTAGGTCAGCACCTTAAGATCATCCAGGTCTGCCCTGACGATGGCTGCCCCGAAGCTTTGGAGCATGACGAGCTGCCGATCCTTGGGTTACAATGGCATCCGGAGAGGCTGCCGGATCCGGCCGGACTTCCTCTGCTTTCCCTGCTCGCTTCGTATTTTTAAATCTGTGTCGTGTTTTTTTGGTGGCTGTCAGTTCTTCCTTCACCTTGCACCTGGCTATCTCAAACAGCGAACGAATAATCCCACGCAGCATCTCGGCTGTCTGATCGTCCACTTCCTTCAATGCGGTAACTACCGCATTCATACTCTTTTTCCAATCTGCGGTAAATGTGATCAGATCGTCCGCCTGTGATGCGGAGATCACCTGATAAAGTGTGTCTACAAAGGTACGGACCTGCTCCTCATTCAGGGACAGGATCCATTCATTTAAAGCCTCATTCATGATCCTCTGGCTCTCATAGATATCGCCCACATCCACGAAATGATCATCCTTCACCAGCCAGGAGAACGGATCATGCTGCAGCAGACCGTGGCTTTTACTTTCCACTACGCGGTAATGAATATCCCTCTCGAAGATCATCCCGATCATAGAAGAATGCGGAAGCAGCTTTACCACCTTGTCTTCTATCGCATTATAATGACATTCCTTCAGCACCTCCGGCCGGAATCCCGGTCCGTCCAGACTGTAAATCTTCTGAATACGCTTCTGTACAAAGGGCGCACATTTCATGGCACTGTACACCGCCAGGTTGCCACCCTTGGAATGTCCTCCGATATAAAAGGGCTGATGCAGCCATCCGGTGACCATATTTACATATTTGACACTGTATTCCTGCCCCGGTACCGGATTCAGGAATGCCATATTGAAGTCTTCCTTCCATCCCACAATAGTCTCATCCGTGCCGCGGAATGCCAAAAACAGCGTTCCATCATCCAGGATAAAGGTAATCGCAGAGAACTGGGTCTCCCACTCCTTTTCCACCAGATTGATATAACAATTCAGCTTCATATTCCGGAAGCGTCTGCCGCTAAGCAGCCCTTCAAACAGTGCCCGGTTCTCCTTTTCAAAACGCACATCTCCGAACAGCTGCTCCACATCCGGCCGTTTGGCGATCTCCACAAGCGTCACGGAGGGACCGTTGTGACGCACGTCACTGACCATTCCGTCGAACTTCAGATAAGAGAGCTGGCATAAGGCCAGACTGTCCACATCATTCAGAGGCTTTTCTCGAAATGGAATATCTCCGTATTTTTTTAAATATTCTATTACCGTTCCCGCCATATACCGCTCCTTTCCGCGAGGAACTTTCCTTGCGTATTTTTCCGGATTGTGTTACGTTTTATACTGTCAGTAGAAAACATTAAGAAGGTGATCTGCCATGTCCACGAACCATTCCAAACAATTTTCCAGAGATTGCATGGTGCAGGCTTTGATACAGCTGCTTCAGACAAAATCTCTGTCCAATATTACCATCTCAGAGCTGACCGAGCGGGCCGGAGTCTCCCGTATGACTTATTACCGCAATTACAACTCCATGGACGAGATCTTCAGCAGTTATCTGAAGGATCTGATAGATGCCTACCGTGAGGATGTCTCTGGCTGGCCGGATAAAGGCAATTACAACGACTACCGCAATATGCTGCACTGCTATGAATACTTTGATCATTACAGAGAATTCATTGCCTGCCTGGTGAACACAGGACTGGGGCATCTGCTGCTGCAGGCCCTGGACAGTTATATCCTCGATACCTATTATACGGAAGATAAAGGCCGGGATTTCTATTACACACTTCGTGCGTTCTCCGGTTCCCTCTACAATATCTACGTCACCTGGATCATGGAAAATTCCATGGAATCCGCTGAAGAGATCATATCCATTATCTGTAAGATCTATTCCTGATCATGATAACAGTCAGCAAAGGACTGCGCAAAAATACGCAGTCCCTTTTTATTTTATCTCTGATCCAACGGAACATATTCCAATTCCTGCATCACGCTCTTATAAGCGGGACGGATGATCTTATCCATATTGATCAATTCTTCAATACGATGCGCGCTCCATCCCACGATTCTTGCGATGGCAAAAATCGGTGTATATAATTCCAGTGGGATCTCCAGCATGCTGTATACGAATCCGCTGTAAAAATCCACATTGGCGCTGACGCCCTTATAGATCCTGGACTTCTGGGAAATGACTTCCGGTGCCATCCGTTCGATCATGGAATACAACGCGAAATCTTTATCCCTGCCCTTGGCTACCGCCAGCTTTTCTACGAAGCTCTTAAATACCTGGGCTCTGGGATCAGACAGGGAATAGACAGCATGCCCCATACCATAGATCAGTCCCTTGCCGTCAAAAGCTTCCTTGTTCAGAATCTTGTTCAGATAAGCTCTTACCGCATCTTCATCGGTCCAGTCGGACACATGGGCTTCGATATCCCGCATCATCTCTACGACCTTGATATTGGCACCACCATGCTTGGGTCCCTTCAGAGAAGAAAGCGCTGCTGCCACTACGGAATATGTATCGGATCCGGAAGAGGTTACGACTCTGGTAGTGAAGGTGGAGTTATTACCGCCGCCGTGCTCCATATGCAGCACCAGTGCGGTATCCAGTACTTTGGCCTCCAGCTCGGTATATTGTTTGTCGGGACGAAGCATCATCAGCAGATTCTCTGCTGTGGAAAGCTTCTTCTGCGGACGATGTATGTACATACTCTCATCATTGGAATAGTGATTATATGCATGGTAGCCGTAGACTGCCAGCATAGGGAACACAGCGATCAGTCCCAGACACTGTCTTAATACATTTTCAATGGAAGTATCGCTGCAATTTTTATCATAGGAAGCCAGGGTCAGAACACTCCTGGTCAGGGAATTCATGATGTCACTGCTGGGAGCTTTCATGATGACATCTCTGGTGAAGTTGGTAGGCAAAGTTCTGCTGGATGCCAGAATATCGTTAAAATGCTTCAGTTCGTCGCGATTCGGCAGCTTACCGAACAAAAGTAAATAAGCCACCTCTTCAAATCCGAAATGATCCCCGCGGAATCCGTTGACCAGTTCGATACAGTCATAACCGCGATACCACAGCTTACCCTCACAGGGTATCTTTTTGCCATCCTCCATTTTGAAGGATTCGATCCGTGAAATATTGGTAAGACCTGCGACTACGCCGTTACCGTTCTTATCACGCAATCCCCTCTGCACACCGTATTCGTCGAACATCTGCGGTTCCAATCTATCTGCCGCTCTGCACAGACCGGCATGTTCCAACATATACTCTTCGTTCTTCTTCATCCAAATACCTTCCTTTCCCTCACATTTATATATATGATACCAGGGTCAAAAGGTCTAAGCCCACATGAGCTTGCTCACAGGTGGGTGAAAGACCTTAGAACCCGCCCCGATATGAGCATAAAAGTGGGATGATAATCCCACGATATGCGAATATTGGGTAGGATTGTGAGAGTGCGTAGCACGGAACAATCCGTAGGCATCAAAGTCGGGGGCTTTTGACCCCGACATCATATATACTTATCTATCATAACTTTTCAGAAACTACCATGTCAATTAAGAAAGTATAAAATATTCTTTGTATTCTCTTTGATCTTCTCGGACAGGTCAGCGTATTTAATGAGCTCTTCCTCTGTGAAGCCGGCGAATCTGGCAGCATCATAATCTCTCTGTGCCATCTTTAGTTCTTTCATAATGGCATCCGCTGCCGGAAGAATCGTCGCGGCGATCCTGCCTCCCCGTTCCTTCCGCTTCGTTTCTGTCATCTCCGCTGTCTTCATTTTATTTTTTCCGGTCGTCTTATCTTTTTTAGATGGCTTGGGTTCCTTCACCTCTTCTACTTTCAGGAAGCCCTTCATGGTCAGACGCTGTAATCCGCTGGTCAGATTCGTCCGGGAGATTCCTGCGAAATCCGCCAGTTCCCGTCTGCTGTCCCATTCATGCTTTTCACACAGGCACAAAAGCAGACGCACATCCATGACCTTCAGATCTCCTTTTAATGCCACCGGCTCCAGATAATGTTCCAATAATTTTCTCTTACGGTAATCCTCTCCTGCCGGTCCTTCCGCCTGTAAGATCTCCGTATTGACAAAGACTCTCTCGTCTCCCAGCTTCTTGGAACCTGGCAGGATCGAAGGCGGAACGGTTCCATCCCCCGCAGCATCGATAAAGAAACGGTACACCTGCAGACGATTCTTCTCATAATCTTCCTCTTCCAGAACATGCTTGTAGAAGTTATTGTAGTACTCAAATACATTCAACTTCATCTTCACAGTCTTCGAGATATTAATGCCCTGACTGGCAAGAGAGCCTTTCCGCTTCACATAATAATAGATGGGTGCATGCAGGGCATAGAATACTTTCGCATAGCGGATATATTCCAGATTGAACATAAAATCCTCGCACCAGTTGATATCCGTATCCATGCGCAAATTATGCTCTTCCACAATATCCCTGCGGTACAGCTTGTTCCACAACACACCGTAGTAAAAATCCGCCGGGTTCTCCATCATATGTGCTGCGAACTCTTCTCTGGTGAGCACACCCTCCTCTTCGATGTCTCCCTTGGTGGACAGACGCTCTCCTACCACGCGGTAAAAGTCGGAAATGACCATATCACAGCTGTACTCCTCCGCTGCCCGCACGAATAGTCTGGTGGCATCCGGTGTGATCCAGTCGTCACTGTCGAGGAACTGTAAATATTTTCCCTGGGCACGGCCAAGCGCCCGGTTCCTGCTGTCGGAGACTCCGGTGTTCTCCTTTTGGATCACAATGACTCTGGGATCTTGGTCTCCGTATTCTTCACATATGTCGCCGGAAGCATCCGTACTGCCATCATTGACCAGCAGCAGTTCAAAATCCGTGTATTCCTGGTTCAAAATGCTGTCGACACAGCGTCGTAAATAGTTCTCCGCATTGTATATCGGAACAATGATGCTTACCATTGGCCGCATAAGTTCATCCTCTCCAAAAATTACTTCATAAACAATTTCTTCGCTTTTCAAGCTTACGAAATCTTGATCAGTTCATAATCTCTGCTGCCGATGCCGATCTTCTCCGCATGCTCCAGGCAGGTCTTGTACTCCGCATTGGGAGTGGTATTTTCAAAATGATCATGGTGATCGCAAAAGTCCTCTTTTGCCATAGCATCCGCCAGCTGGCTGTTCGGCAGCGGTGTCTGCTCAAGGCAGGCATCCACGCAGACCTGATCCAGCGCCAGTGGATCAAAGGATGCAAACATACCGATATTAGGCAGAATAGGAGCATCGTTCTCGCAGTGGCAGTCACAGTTTGGAGACACATCCACTACCAGAGAAATATGGAAATTCGGTCTGCCGTCCACGACAGCCTTCGCATATTCTGCCATGCGGCAGTTGAAATCCTTCGTTGCCGCATCATAGCCGCTGTGGATCGCATCAAAATTGCAGGCGCCGATGCAGCGTCCGCAGCCCAGACATTTTTCATGATCAATGTGCATCTTATGTGTGGTCTCATCATATACCAGTCCATCATTGGCACATTCCTTCATGCAGCGCTTACAGCCCCGGCACAGACTCTCGTTGATCTCCGGCTTGCCCTGCGCATGCTGCTCCATTTTGCCCGCTCTGGAACCGCAGCCCATACCAATATTTTTAATAGCACCGCCAAAGCCCGCCGTCTCATGTCCTTTGAAATGATTCAGGGAAATAAACACATCCGCATCCATGATGGCACGACCGATCTTCGCATTCTTCACATATTCTCCGCCTTCTACCGGTACCTCAATGTCATCTGTTCCCTTCAGTCCATCGCCGATGATCACAGGACACCCTACTGTCAGGGGTGTGAAGCCATTCTCCCAGGCACAATACATATGCTCGATGGCATTCTTACGGCTGCCGGGATACAGGGTGTTGCAATCGGTCAAAAAAGGCACACCGCCCAGCTCCTTTACCACATCCGCTACTGCTTTCGCATAATTCGGGCGTAAGAAGCCCAGGTTGCCCAGCTCTCCGAAGTGCAGCTTGATTGCAACAAATTTGTGATCCATATCAATATTCTGAATCCCCGCCGCCTTCATCAGACGCTTTAACTTACTGGGAAGACCCTCTCCCAGACGGGTCCTGAAATCTGTAAAATATACCTTTGATTTTTCCATTGATTTATCCTCCGTGCAAAAAAGATACTACGATTATAACATATCTTTTCCGCTTTTTGAGAATTTTTTTGCATTCTCCACAAACCGCTTTGCGAATTCCGGGCAGGAGGGATAGTAGAGGTGGGGGAAGCCATACCAGTGATTCTCTCCCACATGAATGCAGGGATAATTTCGTCCGGTGGCGGGTTTGGTAGCGATGCAGTCTGCGCCGTTGTCCTCACTGTCATAATAGTGGAATTCGTGGGCACGGATGCGGCTGCCACGAGGCATAAAATGTCCGCTGTTCTCTTCCAGTTCGATGTATCCGAAACGCACCAGATGTCCGGTATCGAAACATTTTCCGGGCAGGACTCCCGCCATGGGATAGGAATGTCCTTCCCGGTCCGTCAGGGTCGTATGCAGGTATAGAAAACCACCGCACTCTGCCACTGTGGGCAGACCGTCTGCAACTGCCTCCCGGATCGCTGTGCGCATGGCATCGTTCTCACTTAACTGCCCGGCATACAGTTCCGGATATCCGCCCCCCAGTAACAATCCATGGATATTTTCCGGCAATGCGTTGTCATGCAGCGGGGAAAAGTACACCGGTTCCGCGCCCGCCTGTTCCAGCAGTCGCAGGTTCTCTTCGTAATAAAAACAAAAGGCTTCATCCCGGGCTACGGCGATCCGTGGGTGTATTGCTTCGCCGTTTTCCGTGGTGTCCGGTTTTTCTGCTGTGTCGTCACTTAATTTTCTTTCCGATCCGGAATTCTCCACTAACTCCGCTTCCTCTGCGATCTGCAACAGTTTTGAAATGTCTGCGGTCTCCCGTAATCTCTCTGCCGCCATACGGATCTGTTCCTGCAAGCCTTCCAGTTCTCCCGGCATGCACAATCCTAAATGTCTGCCGGCGATCTGCAGGTCCTTATTTTCCGGGAAATACCCCAGTACCGCAATGCCCAGTTCCTCTTCTGCCAGGGGCTTCAGTATCTCGTAATAGGCCGCAGACATCCGGTTGAAGATCACGCCCCGGATCAGCTGTGCCTTATCGTAAGCCAGAAAACCGGCGATCAGAGGGATCACCGATCTCCCCATGCCTTTTGCATCCACCACCAGTATGATGGGGGTCTGCGTCACCTTTGCCAGATGATAGGAGGAGCCTTCCTCACGGATGCCGCCCAGCCCGTCATACAATCCCATGACGCCTTCCATGACCACAAGCTCGCCTTCTCTGCGATCCTTCAAAAACAGCTTACGGGTGCCCTCTTCTCCGGTAAAAAAGGTATCCAGATTCCTGGCAGGAATCCCAAGCACCTGTCTGTGGAACATGGGATCGATATAATCCGGGCCGCATTTGCAGGAAGAGATATCCTCTCCGTCTTCTTTAAAAATCTGCAATAATCCACAGGTAATTGTGGTCTTGCCGCTGCCGCTCTTCGGTGCGGCGATCATGATGCGGCGTATCTTCTTTTTCTGTGCTCCGGTCATCTCTGTACTTCTCCATTCTTACCGTTGCCGGTCTCCTCTGCGCCCGGTTTTGTTTTCTTCGAATTATCCATAGGATCCTTTCCTGTCTCCCGGAACGTAAACGAGCAGATCCACACCGGATTTTCCGCCTGGGGCAGATGATAGCTTAAAAGCTTCTTCACCCGGCTTACCTGCATCTGCAGGATCTCCTCTTCCTCCACCGGAAAAGTATCCAGCACTTCCTTAAGTTCTGCAATGGTCTCCATGCTGATGGCATTGATCACAATACGCATATGGGGATTCTTCCGGTACAAGACCCGTAAAATATCCATCAATCTGCCGCCGCTGCCGCCGATAAAGGCATGAGTCGGCACAGGTAATTCCTCCAGTCCCTCCGGTGCCGGGGCTTCGATGATCTGTATATTATCCATATGAAAATACGCTCTGTTCTTCCGAAGCAGTTCCACCGCCTCCGGCTTTCTCTCAATGGCATAGACCTGCACCCGTCCGGGCACCCCGGCGATCTCTATGGCGACGGATCCGGTACCGCTGCCGATGTCATAGACCACGGCGTTTTGTGTCAGATGCAGCTTGCAGATACTGACTTCCCGGACTTCTTCTTTTGTCATTGGCGTTCTGCGGAGTTTTCCCTCGTTTTCCGAAGCATCCCGCAGGAAACAGATGTCGGCTCTTCCATGGGTCAGGCGTTCCGGTTGCCAGTGAGGATTGCGGATCAGGCAGGTATACAGCCCTTCCTCTGTAATCTCCTCACACTGCCCGGGTGTCAGGATCCGGATGCTTTCCTCCGGATAGGACATCTGATATCCCACGATCACCTCACAGTCTGTCATCCCCGCTTCTGCAAGCAGACGTCCGATCTTACGGATGTCCTCACTTCCTGAGGTCAGTAAAAATACCTTCTCATGGCTCTCCACCGTTGCCGAAAGCCGGTTCAGCTTCTTGCCGTGCATGCTCAAAATGACGGCATCTTCATAACTTTCTCCCACCCGGGCTGCCAGAGAGACCACGGAAGAAATTCCCGGCAGGATCCGCACTCCTGCGTTCAACGTTCCTGTGGCAACGGCTTCCTGCAAGGCCATATACAACTTCCTGCATCCGCTGTAAAATCCGGTATCTCCGGAAAACAGAACCGTTACCCGAAGTGGATCCTTCTGTGCTGTGATCCCGTTTTCCTGTAATTGCTCCAGATACGGCAGAATCTGCTCCGTCATGTAGTAGGGTCTTTTTTCTATTTTGGCAGAATATCTTTCGATCATGCGCTCCGCACCCAGCAGAATATCTGCAGTTTCGATCGCATGCTGCACTTCTTGCGTCTGACCGTCTTTGCTGCCCATGCCGATTCCGGCGAGGCAGATCTCCATGCTGCCCTGTCCGGAGAGCTTACAGTCACAGAGCTGTTCCAGTTTTTCACAGATTCCCGCAAAAGAATACGTATCCACAGCCTTCCTGGCAGGCTGTATCACATACACCGGAATTCCCAGTATTTTCGCAGCTTCCAGTTTTTCCTGGTACCCTCCGGTGCGTCCGCTGTTTTTCGTGACCAGGTGGCGGATATCGTATTGCTTCAGGATAGCGACGTTCATCTCTGTGGAAAAAGGTCCCTGCAATGCCAGGATCTGTCTGCCTTTGATTCCCTGCTCCATGCACAGTTCCAGGCTCTCTCTGCCCGGAAGGATCCGCACATACAGGCGGTCATGCAGTCTGCCGGAGGCACAATACGTCGCCAGTTCCTTGCTCCCTGTGGTCAGCAGAATATTACCCTCTGTATTCTCCAGCGCTTTGGCACAGTCAGCATTACTTTCAAAATACCGGATACTTACGGCAGGATCCTCTGCTTCCGGAGTCTCCGAAATTTCCCGTTCCAGACGCAGGTAAATGGGAGACTGTGTTTTCACAGCGTCCCGTATGTTCTCTGTAACGACCCTGGCATAAGGGTGGGTGGCATCCACTACGATCTCATAGCCCTCGTTACGCAGAAATTCTTCCATCTGCTGCCGGTCCATTCTGCCACGGTGAAGAGATACAAGGGGTTGCCCCTTTGTCTCTGCCGCCTCTATGCCTTTTGTCTGTTCCCGCATCACGATCTCACCATATTCCGTTGCCACGCATACGGTATGCGCGATTCCGGCATCTGCCAGGATTTCCGACAGCCGCCGTCCTTCTGTGGTTCCTGCAAAAATTACTATTTTTTTCATCCTGCTCTCCATTCCGCAGCCGATTCCTCTCAAAGAGAACTTAATGTATGTTATTCTCCACATGATATCCGCGCTTTGTGATCAGCTTGTCCCTAAGGATCTCCGTCTCCGAATTGCCAATAAATACCGTGGTGAACATATTGACTTTCCGATCTCTTAATTCCCGCAGCGTACAGGTCACCGCCCGGGTGCCTTCTCTGCCGATGTTTTCCACATAGCCACAGGGGCGCTCCCCTTCTATGGTTTCCAGTAAAATATCACAGGCCCTTTGCAGATAATCCTTTCGCCTGTGACTGGAAGGATTGTAAATTGCCATGGCAAAATCTCCCGTTGCTGCCGCCCGCAGTCTCTTTTCGATCTTCTCCCAGGGAGTCAGCAGGTCACTTAAACTGATCACACAAAAATCATGGTTTAAGGGTGCTCCCAGTACCGCCGCCCCACTGCTTGCCGCTGTAATGCCGGGGATCACGATCAGTTCCGTCTGGGGATATTCTTCTCCCAGTTCATACATCAGCGATGCCAGACCGTAGATACCGGCATCGCCGCTGCAGATAAGTGCCACCCGCTTCCCGGCTTCCGCCTCCCTAAAACACAGTTCGCAGCGCTCAGTCTCCTGCCGCATGGGGGTGGTCAGCAGTTTTTTCCCGGCGAACCGTTCTCCCAGTAATTTGATATATACCGTATAGCCGACGATCACATCCGCCTGTTCCAACGCAGCAACGGCTTCTCCTGTCATCATTTCTTCCCTGCCGGGACCTATTCCCACGATATAGATTCTATTACTCATCTGATTTTCCTCTCTCCATCATAGGCAAGTCACACCCAGATCCTCTCATTATTCCATCCATTGTAGGTTTTGCATGGCTCTCTTTGCAATTGCCACGGTCATACCGTCCTGCGCCTGCTTGCCTAAGAGTATCCATCCGCCTGTCCCGGCTGCTTTCAGGGCGGCGCGCTCGCATACATTGTCCACGCCCACCTGTGCCTTTACGAACTCGGAACTGTGAAATTCTCCCGGCACCGCCTGTAATTCCTGTGCTGTATAAGTTCTAAACGGTATCCTGTATTTTTCACTGAATTCCAGCAGGCATCGTTCCTCTTTTTTCACGTCAATAGAAGCTAATGCTGCGATCTGCTCTATGACAATGCCCTGTTCTTCCAGTATTTTTTGTAAAAATAAATCCAGCTTTGTGCTGTCCGTATCCCTCTTGCAGCCCACGCCCAGAATATATTTTTTCGGCTGCAGCAACAGTTCTGCTGACTCTTTTCGAAATATTTCTTCCATGCCGCCCGCAATCAGGACATCCACTTTTTCCGTAGGAGGATACGCGCACAGCCGGATCCCCGGCGGAATGGTCTCATCCACTGCCAGATACCCTGTTGGTACGGACATGGTAATTTCCTCGCCTGCCAGTACTTTTGCCGACACTCTGGCGATCCCCTCCCGGTTGCAGATCCGCAGATCATTCCTTTTGGCAAAGATATCTACTGCGAAACTGTCATGTAAGTCTGTGGCTGTGGTGATCACCGGGATGGCACCCAATGCTCCCGCCAGGCGGACCGCCAGTTCGTTGGCTCCACCCACATGTCCGGACAACAAGGGGATCACGTACTTTCCCATTTCGTCTGCCACCAGTACCGGACTGTCGTGCAGTTTATCCGTGATCCAGGGGGCAATGGCACGGACCGCGATCCCACTGGCACCGATAAAGACCAGTGCATGGTGAGCCGCCATCTGCTCACCGGTCCAGGCTGACACGCTCTCCTGTACCGCTATTGTATCCCCGGTATTATCTGTCGGTACGTTACTGTCTTTGTTCGGAATTCCCCCGAATGTCTGCGTTGTAACGTCCCCACTGTTTTTCGCTGTCTGCACTGTCTTTTTTCGGGAGCATTTGGTATATAGGATAACCGTCTCATTTTCCCCGTTCATGCTCTCACGGATCCGCTCCGCCAGCTGTTTTCCTGTTTTCGTAAAGCTGATCACACTAATCTTCACGCCGTTCCTCCTGCGTTTTCTTAGCCTGTGCGGCACCGCATTTTGCCTGACGGAACTCTGTGGAGAAATCCGCCGCATACAGTCTCGACTTCTGATAATTTCCATGAGTGATAACATCCCCCACCAGTACCAGCGCTGTCTTTTTGATGCCGTGTTCTTCCGCTACCCGTGCCAGTGTCTCCACCGTACAGATATAAGCCTCTTCCTCCGGCCAGGTTGCCTTGTAGACAAGGGCTGCGGGGGTGTCCGGCGCATAACCGCCCACGATCAGTCTGCGGCTCAGCTCCCGCAGCATTCCCGTGCTTAAATAGATCGCCATGGAAGCCTGATGGGCTGCCAGACTTTCGATACTCTCCTTCTGCGGTACTCCGGTCCGTCCTTCCATACGGGTGATGATCAGAGTCTGGGAGACACCGGGCAGGGTATATTCCAGATTTAACGATGCCGCCGCACCGAAGCAGGCACTGACTCCCGGACAGCTCTCATAAGGGATTCCCAGCTCGTCCAGTGCATCCATCTGCTCCCGCACCGCACCATAGATGCTGGGTTCTCCGGTGTGCAGACGCACCAGCATTTTTCCCTGCGTCTGTGCCTCCTGCATGAGCTTAATCACTTCTTCTAAGGTCAGGCGCGCGCTGTTATGAATCTCACAACCAGCTCTGGCATATTCTAACAACTCCGGATTCACCAGCGATCCCGCATAGATGATGACATCCGCCTGTTGCAGCATGTGCATGCCCCGCACCGTGATCAGATCTGCTGCTCCGCTTCCTGCGCCAACAAAGTAAACCATTCCTCTGCCTCCTTACTTTTCGCCAATGCTCCGAAATCATTGGCATACATGATACTTTCGATCGCAAGCTTTCCCTGCGCCCGCTTCTCCAGATAAAATAAAATACGCTCCATGGCATAATCCATGACTTCCTGTCTCCTGCCGCACTCGTCCAGGATCCTCACAGCTTCCTCTGTGGTGACACAGGACAGGAGCTTTGCAGCATCCACTGCCGCCACGCCGCATTTTACGGCAAATGCGGTCAACAGTTCCATCCGGCAGTCGCCCTCTCTAGAATGGGTATTCATAATACCGCCCGCCACTTTGATGAGCTTCCCGATATGTCCCGCAAGAAGCAGACGTTTGAAGCCCTCTTCCACCGCCATATCGATCGTTAGGCCGATAAAGTTACTGCATTTTACACTTTTATCCAGATCATAGTGATAGGTATTTTTCAAAAAATCCAGTCCGTAATTACCCGGAGAGATTACCACGTCTTCTCTTCCCAGTGCCCGTTGCTGCCGCAGTTCCACGCGGATCGTATCCAAAATAGCCTGGGTACTCATGGGTTCCACGACACCGCTGGTACCAAGGATTGAAATGCCGCCCACGATGCCAAGTCTCGGATTAAATGTCCGCTCTGCCAGATGTTCGCCCTCCGGCACAGAAATCTCCACTGACAGGCTTCCACAATAATCCAGCACCTGACACACCTGTAATACTTCCCGTTCGATCATCTCTCTGGGAACGTGATTGATGGCGGCATTTCCCACGGGTTGATCCAGTCCCGGTTTCGTGACCCGTCCGACACCGAAGCCGCCGTCTATTACGATCTGTGCCTGCTCAGGCGCCCGCCCGGTTCCTGCCTTAGCGCCTAGGTCTTTTCCGGCTTCTCCTGCTTCCCTGCCTTCTTCCTGCGGAAACGAGACCTTCGCGCAGATCAGTGCCCCGGTGGTAATGTCGGGATCATCCCCGCCGTCCTTTTCCACGGCGCAGCTGACCTCCCGCTCCTTACGACAGATCCTAAGGATCTGTGCCGTATAGGGGATGCCTTTGGGTGTTTCTATGGTGATCTTGGTTTTCTCCCTGCCGGTCAACAGCATATAAGCGGCTGCCTTCGCCGCTGCTGCCGCGCAGCTTCCTGTGGTAAATCCATACCGCATGCCTGTTACCTCACTGTTACTTTTCCTGTTACTGTTCCTTACACCTTTCGGCTGCCTACGTTACTTCTACTTATTGCAGCTATGATCCCTCAGCTCATACAACAATGCATTGCATATGGCTGCTGCCACGTTGCTGCCGCCCTTTCTTCCGCGGTTGATGATATAGGGCACCTCCGTCTGAAGGATCAGTTCCTTAGCAGCTTCCACATTCACGAAGCCCACAGGAACCCCGATGACGAATGCCGGACGCCAGTCGCTCTCCTGCATCATCTCGTAAATCTGTATCAGTGCCGTAGGTGCATTTCCCACTGCGAAGATCACCGGCTTTTCCCGTTTGGATGCCAGCTCCATACTGACCGCTGCCCGGGTCATTTTCCTCTCTTTTGCCATTGCTGCCACCTCAGCGTCTGCCATGTAGCAATGTACCTCCCCGCCAAAAGAAGCCAGCACCTTTTTATTGATCCCCGCCAGTGCCATATTCGTGTCCGTCACGATGTCCGCACCGTTTTTTATCAGGTTTTTGGCGATCTCCACTGCATTTTCCGAATAGGTCATCGTCTGCGCATAATCAAAATCCGCACTGGTATGGATCACCCGTCTGGTGATCATATCCTGCTCTGCGGGCAGGACAATTCCCCGCTCTGCCAGTTCCGCCGCAATGATTGCAAAGCTTCGCTTCTCGATCTCTTCCGGCAATACATATTCGATGTTCTTGTGCTCCCACTTTCCCATAGGTTTATTCTCCCGTAATCTATTTCACAATCTTTTTTCGCCTGGCCACCATCCTGCAGTGTTTTACGACAGGCACTGTTCAAGCTCGTCTAAGAGCATTCCATTCTCTTCATGCTTCTTCACCGCGATCCGGTAATAGCCCTCTCCCAGTCCCCGGAAATTTTCACAGTTGCGGATCAGGATGCCTTTTGCAAGCAATCTGTCATAGATGGGCTGTGTGGTGTAGAGTAACAGAAAATCCGCTTTTCCGGACACTACCCGGATACCCAGTGCCTCCAGGTCTTCCCTAAGATACGCCCGCTCGGTTTTCACATATTCCACGGTTTCCTGCAGATATTGCTCCGCCTGCCCCGCGCAGACGATGCCCGCTCTGTGGGCGAACACCGACAGATTCCATTCCGGCAGCTGTCTGCGGATTTCCTCCCGAAGCCCCTCGTTACTGCACACCAGATACCCCAGCCGCACACCCGGCATGGCAAAACTTTTTGTAAAAGCCCGCACCAGCAAAAGATTCGCATACTGATCTATCTTCCCAAGCAGGGATACGGGCTGCTCTCTATCCGTCTCACAGAACTCTATAAAACATTCATCCAGTACTACAATGATTCCCTGCTGCCTGCAATGCTCCATAAGCTCTCGCAGATATTCCCTGCTCATCAGCTGCCCTGTGGGGTTGTTGGGATTTGCAAGAAACAGCAGGTCTGTGTCTGCCGTCAGCGCCTGTAACAATTCCTTCCCCGGGCAAAATGCGGCCTCCTCCGACAGATATACATATTTTATATGGCTGTCTGCCGCCTTCGCCACATACTCATATCCGTAAAAGGACGGCACCGGGATCACAATATTTTCAGGCTTAAGTGCATGTACAATAGCCAGAAAAAGTTCTGACGCACCGTTGCCGAATACCAGATACTCCCCCGGGATCTCTCTGCCGCTTTGCACCGACAGCATATGACTTACTGTCTCTGTCAGTTCTCCTGCTGCGGCATCGGGATATTCCCCCACATGATTGATAGCTGCTAAAAGTGAAAGCCTTGCCTCCGCCGGCATTCCCAAGGGATTACCGTTTACCGAAAAATCCAGCCGTATCTGTCTGCTGTATATGTCACCACCATGTATGTTCTGCTGCATTTTCCTCCCTTTCCGGTTCCTATTACCATAGCGTTTTTCATGTTCTCTTTCATCTGCAGATCATTTAGCATTTCATAACTTGTGCTTTACCATCCATATTTTCCCGTACGGTGCTTTCGCACAATGCGCAGTCACAAGTACGCGGATAGAAGCCCCTCCTTATACTGCCACAACCATCAGGATCCCCAGGCACAGCAGCTCGCAGATCCATGCCGTCCGGTTCATCAGACGATTGGCTCTCCGGATATCCTCATATTCCACCTGCCGTTTTGGATCCCCGATATAGGGTTTCTTCACGACTTTGCCAAAATAACTGGCATCTCCTGCCAACTGTATTCCTAATGCGCCGGCACATACAGATTCCGTCTGGGCGGAATTGGGACTGGCGTGCTTTCTGCTGTCTCTGTGCCAGATACGCCATGCCTGCCTGCCGTTATAGCTTTTTCCGCCAAGAAATGCCGCCCCGATCATCAAAAGTGCGCTGATCCTTGCCGGAAGAAAATTCACCACATCATCCAGCTTCGCCGCCGCCCTTCCAAAGTGCAGATATCTGTCATTTTTATAACCGACCATAGAGTCCATGGTATTGACTGCCTTATATAAAAAACCAAGCACCGGCCCTCCCAGTGCTGTATACAGCATCGGCGCGATCACACCGTCGGAAGTATTCTCAGCCACAGTCTCGATGGCAGCCTTCGCCACTCCTTCTTTAGTGAGATTCTGGGTATCTCTTCCCACGATCATGGATACCGCCTCTCTGGCAGCCTCCACATTCCCCGCCTTTAATTGTTTCCATACTTTTCCGCTCTCCACCTGCAGGCACCTCGCCGCCAGGATCTGATAGGTCATGACCGCTTCCACCACCATTCCGATCTTCGGATAAAGTGCATATGCTCCCACCAGGATCAATGCCGTAAACATTCCCGTAAGCAGCAAAACAATTACCACCAAAAGTTTCCCCTGTCTGCGCTCCGCCGCCTCTCTCTCCGGGGAATTTTCCTGTGGGTTGCCGCTGCGCAGTACCTTTTCTGTCTTCGCAATCAGCCAGCCGATTCCCCGGATGGGATGTGGCAGGAAATAGGGATCGCCAAAGATCTGATCCATTAAAAATCCCGCTCCAAATGCCAGGATATGATATTTCATCCGTTTGTTTCTCCTTTTGTAAGTTCAGATACTGTAACTTCCGATACTGTAACTTCCGACAGCGGGCGGAATTTCTTCCACTGTGGGGCTCCTCCGCCTGCCTTAAATGCCAGCCTGCCACTGTAACCCTGTCCGCATTTTGCCTGATAGTCAAAATATTCTCCACCGAGGAAATGACTAAGCAGCGCCATGATAGTTCCGCCGTGAACCACCGCGGATACACTTTGTATCTTGCGATCCCCCTGCCCCGATGCAGCACTTCTCTCCCTGATCATTTTCATGTGGTATACCATTTTTTCGTATCCGGCAACACTTCGGCGGATAAACTCTTCCCTACTCTCTCCCTCCGGAAACGGCAGGGTACCTCCGCTGTCGATCCATCTCTGATAGTTCGGATCTTTTGAAAGTTCCTGATAATTATGCCCCTCAAACGCACCGAAATCCATCTCTGTCCACTCCGGGATAATGATAGGAGTCTGCCCCGGATACAGGATCTGTGCGGTCTCAAGGCACCGCTTCATGGGACCGGAAAACAGGACGTCGGCAGTTGGGTAGTTCCTGTCTGCCACGGATTTTTCCAGTGCGCCGATGCCCTCCTGGCTTAAAGCCTCGTCCGTTTTTCCAAGATATCGCCCCTCTTTATTGGAAAGCGTCGCCCCGTGCCGAATGAGGGTCAAATGAATCTCTATTTGATCTTCTGTCCGATTCCACATACCACTCTCACCACCTCATCTGCCTGCGTTGCCAGCTGTTGCAATACTCTTCCGGTGCGCTCTCTGTAAGTTCTCTCCTCCGCTTCCATTGGGACGATGCCGTTACCGATCTCGTCACAGATCAGAATGCAGTCCGGATGTTTCTTGCAAAAATTCTCTATCATTGCCTCCGGGTCTGTTCCCTGTCGCAGCTGCTCCCGGATAGAGCGGTGCAGATGATTGACGATCACCTGCAAACCACCTGTCTCTGCGGGCAGTGCCAGTGTTCCGTCCAAAACAGTCACTTCCCGTCCATCCTCACAGTGTACATAACGCTGCTTCACATAATGCAATTTTCCCTGGGCGAATCCGCCAATGATCAATATCATTTCTGTCTCCCTTTTCCAATACACTCCTGGGTAAAAATCTCCGACACTACATCTTACACTACCGGCACCAGATGTTGGGCGATTGCCACGGCAGCCACCACGCACCCTTCACAGAGTGTTACAAAATATCCAGCGGTGTCCCCCGTGATGCCGCCGAACTCTTTTTTGCTACGCCGGTAATAATACGCAAAGCTAAGCAGAGCTGCTGCCACGGCGAGCCCTCCCGCCACGACAGATATCCACAGCATAAATAGGATGCAAAGGATTCCCTGTCCGTACAAAGCAAGTTTTACCACCCTTTTGTGGGCTTTATCCGCAAACAGATACAGTGTCCCCTCCTGCTTTGCCGAAGGGAAACTCACCACTGCGATACCGCTTAATACTCTGGACAGGAAGCATCCGGCTCCCGTCACAGTAAGCATGCGCAGTGTCGTGATCTCCGAGAATCCTCCCAGGAAAATCAGTCCGTACAGTGCAAGCATGATCACTGCAAATGCCCCGATATGAGAGTCCTTCAATATCTCCAGCTTCCGGTCTCTTGACTGGTAGGAATGCAGTGCATCACAGGTATCTAAAAAACCGTCCACATGAAATCCCCCGGTGACCAAAAGCGGTATTGCCGTCCCCACCACAGCATAGCACAGGGTTCCCACCGCGAACCGGTCACAGAACCATTTCCACAGATACCACAAAGCACCGATCACTGCACCCACCCATGGAAAAAAGCAGAGGGCGTACCGCATGTCCTCGTCCTTCCACTGAAACTGTGGCATGGGGATCTTGGAATACATGGAAAACGCTATGAAAAATGACTTGATAATTCGCATGTCTGTTTCCTTTCTATGCTGATCTATGTTTATCTTGGCTGATCTATACTGACTATCCTACCCATCCTGCCGTCTCCTCGTTTTTTCTTCTGCAGAGTACGGCTTGAGCCGCTGCGAGATTCCCGCGGTGACTTCCACGACCTCGTCCGCCTTCGCGGCAAGTCTTTCGTTGATCCGCCCCAGTGCCTCGATGTATTCCATCGTAGGATCATCATAGATAATCCCATCCTCAAATACATTGTTGGTTACGATGACTAACGGATCCGCCTGTTTTCTTAAGTCTTCCATGCCTTGCAGAATCTTTTTGATCACCGTCTGACGATCCACAGGCTGTTCCCCGGAAAACATTTCGTTGGCAGTGAGATTTGACATGCATTCCAACAGTACTGCTCCTGCCGGTTCCATTTGTAAGACCGCCTGTTCCAACTCCGTAGGCTGTTCGATGGTAGTGAAGCCTTTCCCCTGTCGCAACCTGTGATGCCTGTCCACCTTTGCCTGCATCTCCGCATCCCGGATCTGCATGGTGGCGATATAATATTTTTTCTTATCACCGGCAGCCCGCAGCAGATAATCTTCCGCATAAGCGGATTTCCCGCTGCCACTGCCGCCCAGGATCAGTGTCATCATGTTGCTTCTCCGTTCGTCTGAATGTTCAGCCGCGCCATGCCCTCAAAAAATCATGCAAGCATGATTTTTGCGCCCGGATATGTTCATGGCTGAACTGTTAACGTTTATATTGTTCTACTTTGATTTCTGAGAAGGTAGCGCTCTGTCCATAAATGCTCATCGCCATATCCAGCAGTGTGAACATCATAACGGCTCCGGTTCCTTCTCCCAGTGCCATTCCCGCGTGGATCACCGGAGACAGCTGCAAAGCATCTGCAAGCTTCACTGCCGCCGGTTCTTTCCCCTGATGGGAAGGAATCAGATATTCCCGCACGCCGGGAAACAGCCGCTCCGCCACAAGGGCCGCTGCCATGCTGATCACGCCATCCAGTACGATGGGCACATGCCACAAAGCTCCGCCGATGCACATACCGGTCAGCCCGGCAATATCCAGCCCTCCGACTGTCTGCAATACCGTGAAGGCATCCGCATGCCACAGATCATGGGTTTCCAGGGCGGTGCGCACCACCTGTTGCTTCCGAGCCAGTCCCTGATCTGTCAGTCCCGCGCCTCTGCCGGTGACTTCCTCTGCCCCACACTGTAATAGGGCGGCCGTCACTGCACTGCTGGTGGTGGTGTTGCCGATTCCCATTTCCCCGGTGGCAAGGATGCCGTATCCTTTTTCCTTACACTCCCGTACCAGTCTGATTCCTGTGACAATGGCACGGACGGTCTCTTCTTCCGTCATAGCCGGTTCTTTTAAGAAATTTCTTGTCCCGGGGCACACTTTGCGATTCCATACTCCGGGAATGGATTCCTCACTATTTATCCCGATGTCCACAGGGATCGTCTCGGCACCAATGCTCTGTGCCATCCTGCAGACAGAGGAACCCTTCCTGGCCATGGACTTTGCCACCGCCAGCGTAACCTCCTGCCCGGACTGGGTCACACCCTCCTCTACAATGCCGTTATCGGCACAGAAGATCAGCACACCCTTTTTACGGATATCGATCACTTCCGTCCCTAAGATGGCTCCGATCTGTGCCGTGATGATTTCAAAGCTGCCCATGCCATCCAGCGGCTTTGCCAGAGTGTCCCAGTGCTTTTTCACAAGCTTTCTCACCGCTTCGTCCGGCGGCGTGATCCGGATCTGCGCCAATTCCTGTCCGGTGTAGTTATGAAATACGGGCTTCTCTGAGCATTCCATAGATGTCCTCCATACGCAGATATTCCCGCAGGGTATCTGCCAGTTTATCGTATTGTCTTTCCTTAATGGTGCGGTAATCCTCCCAGACGCCGTCCTCCAGAGAGATGCCTTTTTCCCGGGCCAGGGTCTGTATCATACGCCCGGCGATCTCTCCCATGTCGAACAGACCGTGGATATAGGAGCCGTAGATTCTGCCGGTGGAGTCACTGACTACATTTTCTGCACTGTTTGCCGGTCTGGCTGCCTTGTCCACGGTACCCTTCGCATCGCTGCCATCCCCGTCACAATACACCGTCTGTCCCATATGGATCTCATACCCGGCAAACTTACATCCCGTAAGTCCGGAGAAAATACCCTCCACAGCATCCAGAGTTCCATCTGTCTGGCAGCGATGTTTCTCCTTCTGCAGCACTGTCCGTACCGGAAGCAGTTCCATGCCGCGGATCTGTCCGCCTTCCTCTACACTGTCCGGATCCGCGATCTCACAGCCTAACATCTGATAGCCTCCGCAGATCCCGAAAATGGGAACTTTTCCCGCAGCCCGTTTTACCGCTGCCTCCAGTCCGTTCTGCCGCATCCATTTCAGATCTCCCATGGTATTTTTACTGCCGGGGAGAAATATCAGATCCGGCGTCCCCAGCTCTCTTACATTCGTCACATACCGGACACTGACCTCCGGCATCTGCTCAAACACATCAAAATCCGTAAAATTTGAAATTCTGGGATAGTGGATCACCGCCAGATCAATCTTCCCCACATGTTTTGCATCGAAACGGTCCGTCAGACTGTCCTCATCTTCCAGCGTGAGTTCCATATAAGGTACGGTTCCCAGCACCGGCACCTGCCCCCGTTCTGTTAGCATCTGAATGCCGGGTTCTAAAATTGTACTGTCTCCACGGAATTTGTTGATGATCAGTCCCTTTATCCTCTCCCGTTCCTCTTCGGTCAGCAGCATCAGGGTTCCCAAAAGCTGTGCGAACACGCCGCCTCTGTCAATGTCTCCCACTAAAAGTACCGGCGCATCCACCATTGCCGCCATTCCCATATTTACGATGTCATTCTGCTTCAGATTGATCTCCGCCGGGCTTCCGGCGCCCTCGATGACAATAATATCCGCATATGTTTCCAGTTTGCGGAAGGCTGCCTTGATATCCGGGATCAGTTCCGTCTTGTGGGCAAAATAGTCTCTGGCAGACAGATTTCCCCGTACCTCCCCGTTCACGATGACCTGGGATCCGGTATGGCTGGTGGGCTTTAGCAAAATAGGGTTCATGCACACCAGCGGTTCGATCCCTGCCGCTTCCGCCTGCATCACCTGCGCCCTTCCCATTTCCAGTCCTTCTTTGGTGATATAGGAATTGAGTGCCATATTCTGTGATTTAAAAGGGGCGACCCGGTAACCGTCCTGCCGAAAGATCCGGCATAGACCCGCCACCAGGAGACTTTTCCCGGCACCGGACATGGTGCCCTGTATCATTATAACTTTTGCCATCGTTTTCTCCATCCCACAGACGCCACCGGCATCCCGGGAATTTCGTTTCTGTGTTTTCTAACACCCACTACGTTGCTCCGGGTTTTCTGACTTTTCTATCTGCTTCCCCAGCTGTTCTGCGTACTCTAAAAGCTCTCTCTGATAAGTCTCCAGACTGCCGAAATTCTCCCGGCAGCAGATAACACGGTTGCACTTTTCCAGCTGCTTCTTCGCTGCCTGTATTTTTTCCTGTGACACCGGCTCAAAAGGATGCTCTGCGATCATCTCCGCCGCCAGTGCCTTCGCCACGGGATAATCCAGGTCATTTTCATACAGGATCCCGGTGACAAAGGGGATTCCCGCTCTCTGCAGACGCCGGTAAATTTTCCGTCCACTTCCGGCTCCGGCGATCACGAAGACCTGCGGTGTTCCTTCCGGCGCCGCCAGTTCCATATCACTGCTGCCCTCATCATAGCTTCCCATCCGGATGCCATAGAGTTCGGTGATATAGCCGGCTGTCATGACTTCCTCCGGCGTTCCGATCCGGTCCACCGCCCTGCCGTTCACACACAGGATTCTATCGGAGATCTTCTCCGCCAGCTCCAGTTCATGTAAGGACAAGATCACCGTAAGCGCCCTCTCCCTGCACAGCTTTTGCAGAATTGATAAAAATTCCAGCTTATGCCGCACATCCAGGTAGGAAGTCGGCTCATCCAGGATCAGTATCTCCGGTTCCTGACAGATGGCTCTGGCTAACATCACACGCTGTCTCTGTCCGTCACTGATCCGGTCAAATAGAGAATCCCCAATCTCCGCCACCTGCACCAGTTCCATGGCGTTTTGAACCGCTGCATGATCTTCTGCCCGCAGCACGCCGAAGCGTCCGGTATAAGGGTATCTTCCGGTGGCAACCACATCCTCGCAGGTCATCAGTTCCCCCCGCAGACGTTGCGTCATTACCACTGCCATTTTTTTCGACAGTTCTGCCCCGGTGAGTGTCCGCAGATCTTCTCCGTCCAGCCGCACCGTTCCCGCGATCAGGGACAGCTGTCTCGCAATACTTTTTAAGATCGTGGATTTTCCGGCACCGTTAGGTCCCAGTAATGTCAGGATCTCTCCCTTCCTGAGTGCGATCTCCACTTCTTCGATCAGAGGCTTTCCGTCGTAGCCCACACTTATTTTTTCCGTTGTAATATAATAAGGCTTCTGCGTCTTCATAGGTAAGTTATCCACGCTCCCGTCTGCTTTTGGATACCATGATCCACAGTACTACCGGTGCTCCGAAGATTGCCGTCACTGTGCTGATACCAAGCTCTGTGGGTGCCATCCAGGTTCTCGCCAGCAGATCACAGAACAGGCAGAACAAACTGCCTCCTAAGAAACATGCCGGTATCATCAGTAACGGTTTCGTGGTGCCGAATAATTTACGGATGAGCTGCGGCACGGCGATCCCCACAAAAGAGATGGGTCCGGCAAATGCCACGATGCATGCCGAAAGTACGCTGGACAACACCACCAGCAGGATCCGCAATGTCCGGATGTTCACTCCCAGATTCTGCGCATACGTTTCACCCAGCTGGTAGGCTTCCAGAGGCTTTGCCAACAGGATCACCATAAGAAAAGTTACTGCCACCACAATACTCATCACTTTCACATTGTCCCAGGTCATTCCGGAAAAGCTTCCTCTTGACCAGTTGTGGAGATTCACGATATCCGCGTCCTCCGCGAAAGTCACCACCAGTTCCGTAATGGCGGAACAGATGTAACCGATCATCACGCCGCTGACCACCAGCATGGACATGCTATCTACCTTCCTCGCCATGAGGAGCACGAATCCCATGGACAACATAGCTCCTAAAAATGCCGCCAGGATCAACAGTCCGGAGCTGACCCGAATCGCATTCCCCAGCAAAAATACCATCACCAGCGCCACTACCATCTTCGCTCCGGAAGAAATTCCTAAGACGAAGGGTCCGGCTATGGGATTGTGGAAAAAGGTCTGAAGCAGATACCCGGCTAACGCCAGCGCTCCGCCCAGGATCCCCGCCGCCAGTGTCCGGGGAAATCGGATCTCCCACAGGATTCTGGCATTCATGCCTTCTTTGGTTCTTCCCGTAGTCAGTATTTCTGTCAATGGGATCTTCACTGTTCCGATCCCTATATTGCAAAGCAGCAGCACGAGAATGCCTGCCGTCAATAGAACAAACGCTATGAGATATCTGATTTTCCTGCGCTGCTGCATGTTTTTCTCCTTCTTTTCCTATTCGTATTCCAATCGTATTCTAATCTCATTCTAAGACTCTTATACTTACGCTGTGTTTCTAAGTCCTTCATCTTACTGTAAGAGAAACAGATAACGCAGCTTAGCGGTATCATCGTCCGTCAACACCGTATGCATATCCTGCAATAAATACCCGATTGCCATGGACTGCTGGTACATATCGTTGGTGGTGCAATAGACCTGCCCCTCCTGTACCGCCTTGAAGTCTTTTAGAATATTGCATTTGCCGATCAGCTCGTCCACCGTTGTCACGCCACCGTCGATCGAGCTGTTGTAGATCAGTATGTCTGCGTCCTTCGCCCCGGCGTAAAAATCTTCGACCTGCATGTTCAGCGTGGAGCGTCCGCTTCCACTGTCCTCAAGATCCTCAAAAATGTATCTTCCCCCTGCCAGTTCGATCAGCTTCGGAATATAATCCGTGCTCTGCCGTACCTGGATCAGTCCGTTGGAAGTGACATAGAAAAATGCTATGGTCTTCCCTGTTTTTTCCCCGCTTTCTACCTCTTCCAGAATCTCTGTCTGCTCCGCAAAGGCTTCTTCTGCCTCCACTTCTTTGCCGGTCAGGGCTCCGAAAAATTTGACCCATTCCACTTTTCCCAAAGGATGTTTTTCATAGCTGGAATATTCGATCATCACCGGAATGTCAAAGCTTTGAAGCATTTCCACCACCTCCGGCGAATGCGTGATCATCCGGTTCTCGATCGCCAGATCACAGCCTTCGGACACCAGTAATTCATAATCCGGTTTACTGTATTTTCCGGCATAGATCATGTCCCCTGCCGCCATGGCATCCTTTGCTGTCTGAATGTACCAGTTCTCCTGCTTCTGCCCGGAAAAACGGATCTGCCCTACAGCATCCAGTGAGGCGAACATGTCCATCACGCCGGATGCCACCAGATATATATTTTGAAGCGGTTCCTGCAAGATACTGACATCCTCATCCAGTCCCCTTGGCACCGGCTGTCCCTCCGGCACTAACAGATACCTTTTACTGTCGGGAAGAGTTGTCAGCATCTTATACCCATCTTCGTAATAGTCCACCGCAAAATTTTCCGCATATTGCAGCTCCATGCTGCCTGTTTTTACTAATTCTGTCTGTTCTTGCTGCGTAGTCTCTGCTGCCTGGGTAACCTCCGATGGTGCTTCCGACGATGTCTCCATAGAAGCAGAAGAAGGACTGCCGCAGCCAGTTAGCCCCAGCAGTCCCATAAGAAGCAGAACATAAATCCATTTTCTTCTATTTCTTCCTGACCTCAAAGTTATCATGCCTTTCATAGCCTGCAATATTTGTGCCTGCGGATTGCTCCGTGCTACGCACTCCCACGTCTCCGCTCCGCTTCGGTCCGTGCTAAACATGTGGGCTTAGACCTTTTGACCCTGGCATCATATGTATTACTTGCCGCTCTCTGTACTCTCAAGTGTCTCAGAATGGAAAGTTACGGTGTATTCCACCTCGTGAGGTGTACTCATTGCCACGGTATCACCGATCATGGTAAGGGGTGCATCCAGTGCTTCCACCGGCACTTCAAATACGGAATTGCCTTCTGTGTTCACCGGCAGATATTTTTCACCGTTTACCAGCATATAATCATAGTTCGGGCTGCTCCATTCCAGAGTCGCCGTTGCCGCTCCGTCAGCTATCGCAAGCTGTGCGGGGGACTGGATGCTTGCTCTGCCGCTTCCGCCCTCCATGGTCAGTTCGATGGTGTAGGTGCCGTCTTCTACAGTGCTCAGATCAAAAGTGTCTGCGGTGCCCTCCGCTACCGGATCGGATACCTTTACTTTATGATCGTACCATTTTCCCTTGGTACCGATCAGTGCCAGATCAAATTCCTCTCCGATCACAGGTACCGGTACATCGAAGCCGTAGACTTCTTCCGTCATACCGTCGCTGTAAGTTACGGTATCCGTGGTGGGCTCAAGCAGCACTGCGCCATCTTTGGCTGCATCTTCCGCCAGACCCGGATAGAGATTCAGGATCTTCTTGGAACCTAAGGAAATGTGAATGGTCATAACGCCATCCTTTACCGTCAGGGTTCCCTTGCCGTCGCAGGCCTCACTGACATGGAACATGGAGCTGTCCGTGGAAAATTCAGCGGTGTAGACACCATCCGGAAGCTGTGCTTCGTTCTGCGTCGTCTCCGTGCTGACAGTTTCCGCCGCTTCCGTGCTCTCTGTCAGTGTTACGGTACTTTCCTGTCTGGCAACCGTGCTTTCTGCGGATGTCGCATCCGCTGCCTGACCGGCACCACAGCCGCCGAGCAGCAGACAGGCACTCAGTCCGCCCACGATTATGATTTTATTCCTTGCTGTCTTTGCTTTCATTACTTATTCTAATCCTTATTTTATTCCTAATTATAATTCCTATTTAAATTCTTATTTATTTCTCAGCCATTGCTGCTGCGGTATGTGCCACATACAGATCCTGGATAGCCTTGATCCCGCCGAGACCTGCGATCTGGGTATCTACGCTATCGAACTTACCGGAAGCGTTGAACTGGCTTAACCAGGAATCCTCATCCTCGCCGGCCATATCGTTGTTAGCATGATCACCTGCTACTACCATCAGGGGACGAAGAACCACTTTGGTGTAACCTGCTTCCGCAACAGCCTTGATGACTTCTTCACAGGCGGTCTCTTCCGGCTCACCTTCTACGGTTCCGATGAATACATTTTCATATCCCAGTTCGTTCATCTGTGTCTGCATCTGGCTGTAAGATACCTTTGCGGTGTGGGAAGTTCCGTGACCCATGAATACGAATGCCACGCCGTCTTCCTTTGCAGCATCCAGACTGTCATAACCTGCGGTCTTCACTGCTTCTGCGGTCAGGTCTTCTGCTACTGCCTTCTTATCTGCATTGACAACGGTTGAGTCGTCTCCCACTTCACCTAACAGTGGCTCAGCGACTTTTACGGATGCGAACTGATCCTTGTAGGCTTCTACAGCCTCCATCAGCTCGTCATACTCTGCCCCGTGCATCAGATGGGTAGGCTGTACTACCAGGTTCTTAACACCATTTGCCACAGCGCGGTCCAGTGCCTGATCCATATTGTCGATATGTTCATCATCTCTAGCCTGTATATGGTTGATGATGATCTGTGCGGTAAATGCTCTTCTTACAGACCAGTCGGGATTGGCTGCTGCGATCGCATCCTCGATACCCTTGATATCAGCCACACGGCTGTCGTTAAAGGAGGTACCGAAGCTTACTACCAGAATCTCATTCTCACCGATCTCATCCTGATTGCGGGGATCATCCTTGGAAGCATCTCCGGTATCTCTGCCGAAATAATCAGGATCTGCATTTTCCCCCTCTACCAGTTCCTTCTGTGCGTCGGTCAGTGCATCCCATGCTGCCTTGGCATCTGCACACTGCTTATCGGTATTCTCAGTTCTCTCCTGCACATAGATGGCATCGATCAATGCTGCTACTTCATCGGCTGCTGCCTGATCTGCATCTTCGGTGCTTTCGGTAGCTGTTGTTTCCGCTGCCTGGGTGGTCAAAGCCTCACTGCTTGCCTGTGCAGTGCTCTCTACGGTCTCCTGGGTATTTCCGCATCCGGTGATGCATACAGCGCCCAGTACGGTTGCCAGTACTACTGCTACGATTCTTTTTTTCATGTTTCCTCCTCTGACAGTTTTTCTGTCTCTTTTTATTTTGGGGGTGCCCCGGTATCCTTAAATATGTAAGTCAGAAACATGTTTTTCGCAACAAAAACAAAAACCCTTTCCTGTATCAGGTAAAGGGTTTGTACACATAGGAAACGAATGCAAAAAAAGCTTCTGTCGCTTCTGCATTCCACACGTACAACCAGTTACTCGTGGCTTTGAAACAAATGTTTCTGTACAGCATCCAGGCAGGTCTCCCGGCTTGAAGATCATTGCATCCGCCATCTTCCCGGTCTCCCAGTGATCTATCGGCTTCAGCTCCCTAATTACGGTGACGAGTTCGTGCAGGACTTACACCTGCTTCCCTTTTCACCGGAGCCAGCTACTTACGTGGCTGCTCCGGCACCTGAATACTCCATATTCAATTGTGGCTACTATATCACAGATTTTCTGAAATTGCAATGTCAATCAGAGATTGGTGCCATTCTGGGCATAGTTCAGGATCATTTCTTTTAAAAGCAACAGATCTCCTGTATAATCCTTGTTGTCCGTTGCTCCCCAGATAAAACCACCTGCGTAATGGGTACACGCTGCCATCATGGTATGCACCGTCACACGCATGAACTGTTCCTCCGGAATATCCGTGCGGAAGGTCTTGTCCTCTTTTGCCTTCGCATACATCATATGAAGTCTTGTGTTGACGGAATTCAGGGATGCGTGGAAATTCGCCAGTTCCTCCTGCCGCACCGTCTGGTGTGTTATATAATTGTTGAAGTTGTCATTATACTGCAGCAGATTCTTATGGTTCTGATACATGCCGATATAACTGTCCAGCGTAAAAATAAATCTTCCGATGGCCGGAATATCGTGTATTGAAGAGATTGGTCTTACCTCATCCAGCTTGTCCAGATAATCCTTCCATTTCGATGCGCAGACCGCAATAGCCAGCTCCGTCTTATTGTTGTAACAACGGAACAATGTGGCACGTCCCACACCGGCTTCTTTTGCGACCTCATCCATGCTGACCGCTTCTATTTTCTTTTCTACAAAAAGCCGGAACGCTGTATCAATGATCCGCTGGTTGCGCTCATGCTCTTTATCTATCTGTTTCTCGGATTTTCCCATTTTTCTCTTCCCTTTTCATACATTCTTACTGTTCATTTTATGGTAAAAGGCTGTGACTGTCAACGACTGTAAAAAGCTAATGTAAAAGTGCCTTGCAGATCCCTACGAATTTTCTTGTATTTAAAACGCCAATATCGGCGAAAAAAAATACAAAAGCAGGTAATTTTGTATTATAAAAATGCTTTATTTTCGCCAGGTACGCAAATAAAAGAAATTCCGTACAAAAATTCCTGATTTCGGAACTTTTTTGTACGGAATCCAATGTTTTTATACTATTTACACCAAACTGACTTATCAGTTACTTCTTCTGTCGTGTCAGGAGCGTAACAGCTTCGCAGTGCGGTGTCGTTATTTCAGACCTCAACATCCCGCGAACCCGCATAAACACTTGCTTTTTACACCCTTTGTTATTTTGCCATGTTTAATCAATGCTACTGTCTAAATTTGGCGTACAGACCGTTTGACTTGACTGACGTGTGACGGGTGCGCCGATATTTTCTAGCACCATTAATAACATTCTAAAAATTCTTCCAACAATGCTCTTTTAAGAATGCGCCAATGACCTCTAGTGGCTCACCTTCATAATATTGCACCAATAACTTCTTAAATTCCGGTACATCCTTTTCCGGTATAACTAAAAATCCCATACCTTGTGCAATCAGATAATGATTGGCAAAAATAACCGATGCTCGCTTATTTCCATCTTTGAACACCTGCGTTTTCATACAGTACATACATAACTCAATCGCTATCTCTATTGGCTCTTTATCCTGACTTCTAATTTCATCTATTCGCTCGATAACCACTGTTTCAATAGGTAATGGTGGTACATAGCTTGTTCCGCCTATCTGCACAGGAATACCACGAATACGACCTCCATCATAAAAGAAACCTTCATTAACCAACTTTGCAATATGACAAAGCATATGATAATTACTTTCACTCTGAATCACATCTCTATCTAAGATAAATTCCCAGGCGTGTTTCAAATTAAGAATCTTCTGCACATCCGTAGCCGATACCCCATTGACTTGTCCATTCTCGATAATATCCTCCGTTTGCGGAAATGTCGTTGCGACACCTTCTAACACTGCCTGATCATAAATGTTCGCTTTCAAATTTGCTCTGGCAAAATCCAAATTTTGTAATACTCTCGCTGAAAGTTCTTTATCTTCGTAACCAAGTGCCGCTAAATCTTTATTGATTTTACGAATGGCTTTATTTAAATCTTTGCGTTCCTTGGCATTACGCAAAAGCAACTGATATAGTTCAGCTGAATATACGTCTACATAAGTAGAGGTCAATTTACCTGCTACTCGCTTACGCATATACAAGTATTTTGAACCATTTAATTCCTTAATTTCCGGATTTCCATCATATGGCATCAGATTAAGCCTCGCCTGTATATCCGCTTTTTGCTGTAATAATTCTTGAATTTCTGAATAATTTGCTCCCATTCATTTCACCTCTCTCTTTTTAGGGAACTTTTATGTTGTATATTATATTAAAAAGTTCCCTAATTATCAAGAATTTTTTAGGGAACTTTTTGACATGTTGTTTGTCACAAAAGTTCCCTATTATTAAATTTAGTGCACCAAAAGGATTGCTATACAAATAAACATAACAAAAAATTTAACCTTACCGCATTACTTCTTAATATCTTGTGCTTGTAGATGCCTGGCGTCAGTCAAACCCACACATTGTGCATCTCCTGCCGAAGCGGCATTCTTTTTATCACACTGCCTTCCGGCAGAAACCTGGTCTATGTGAAGCCAAGAGCTATGCGCAGAGAGATTTCGATGCATTTTAGCAGAATTTATGTGTTTTTAATAATGACAATGCGTTGACACTATGTGCATATTTGAGTATACTATACTTGAATGGAGGTGTTCTGTATGGCAACAACTAATTTAAATATTCGTACAGACAAGGCAATCAAGGACCAGGCGGAGGAAATCTTCAATGAACTTGGTCTGAATATGACAACTGCTGTAAATATGTTCCTGAGAACCGCTATCCGTGAGCATGGTATTCCTTTTGAATTAAAACTGGAAGTACCAAATGATACGACAGCCGCTGCCATTGAGGAAGGCAGAAAAATGATGAAGGATCCTTCTGCTCCGCGTTATTCCAGTATGGATGCGTTTAAGGCAGCTCTCGACATATGAAATACGACATTCAGTTTCTCTCAGTGTTCAACCCTTTTTATAAATCCTTATTATTAACTCCATTCTTTAATTCAGTTAAAATGTTTTTTAAAAAATTAGGCAATTCTACTCCCATCCTTCCAATATTTTCTAGAATTGATAATATTTCATTGATTACAAACCAGAATGTAATCAATAGACTGAAGATAGTTCCCGAATTATGCTGTAGCCCTAGTTCATCAGCAAATCTGTATATTAAATAACCAATACATATTGCTATGAAAATCGTTAATATATACCCCACTTTTTTATATATTCCCAATACACTTTTTTACTACTCCAACCATATTCTTTATTATCGGGGTATCCCGATTCCTATTTCCTTTATGCTGTACGTGTTTTGTTCCATTATAATTTTAATCATAGGACCTGTAGATCATCCAAATCGGGAAGTTGATTCACAGGAAAACCGTATTTTTATCCGAAGAACACATTTCACCTTATTATTCAGTTTTCTGCTTGCAGTTATTTTCGCTATAACTGGAAATACAAGATATAAGTCATTATTTTAATTGCACACCTTACGGTTTCATATCAAAGTCCCTATGCCAAAGCATCAAATGCCGAAACTCCGTTTTCCGTCACTCCTGTAGAAGTTGAAGTACCTACCAATTCCACCATTTTTACTGTCAGGTCAGCTACATCTTTTCCATCAATTTTCAGATTATATTGCTGTTCTTCCTGCTCCTGTTTTTCGGCACGCTGTTTTTCCAGTCTTTCCTCTGTCTCTTTCTTTTCCTCTTTCCTTTTCTCGAGTCTTTCTTCAAGTTCTTTCCTTGCTTTTTC